>NZ_JBOY01000055.1:0-38898 GCF_000647775.1 Pseudomonas sp. RL
GACGACCCGACGCTGGTAAATTTCCTGGTGACCCATGCCCACCACCCTCGCCGTCACCGTCGGCCAGTTCTCGGACAAGGGTCGCAAGCCCCTCAACCAGGACTTCCACGGCCTGCGCCTGCCCGATCCCGAGCAGCAACACAGCAAGGGCATCGCCCTGGCCATCGCCGATGGCATCAGCAGCAGCGAGGTCAGCCACATCGCCAGCGAAACGGCGGTGAAGAGCTTTCTGGAAGACTACTTCTGCACGCCGGACGCCTGGTCGGTGAAGCAATCCGGCCAGCGCGTGCTGGTCGCTGCCAACGCCTGGCTGCATGCCCAGACGCGGCGCGGCCCGTACCGCTATGACCGTGACCGCGGCCATGTCTGCACCTTCAGCGCGCTGGTGCTCAAGTCCACCACCGCGCACCTGTTCCATGTCGGCGATGCGCGCCTCTACCGACTGCGCAACGGCCAGCTGGAGGCGCTCACTGAGGAACATCGGGTCTGGCTGTCGCCGGAGCAGAGCTGTCTGGGTCGCGCCCTGGGCATCAACCCGCATCTGGAAATCGACTACCGCGCCCTGCCCCTGCAGGTCGGCGACCTGTTCCTGCTGCTCACCGATGGCGTGCATGAATGGCTGGGCGAGGCGGTACTGCTCGCGCTGATCGATGCCCACGGGGACGATCTGGACGCCACCGCGCGCCGCCTGGTGCTGGAAGCCCATGCCCGGGGCAGCCCGGACAACCTCACCGCCCAACTGGTGCGCATCAATGCCCTGCCTGACGGCGAGGCCGGGGAAGTCCAGCGCCAGCTCGAAGAACTCGCCCTGCCGCCGCTGCTGGAGCCGCCGGCGCGCTTCGACGGCTACCGCATCCTGCGCGAACTGCATGCCAGCAGCCGCAGCCATGTGTACCTGGCCGAGGACGAGCACAGCGGCGAACGGCTGGTGCTGAAGACCCCGTCCCTGGACCTGCGCCACGACCGTGCGTATCTCGAACGCCTGCTGCTCGAGGAATGGATCGCCCGCCGCGTGCACAGCGTGCATGTGGTGCGCGCGCCGGCGACAAGCCGGCCGCGCCAGTACCTGTACAGCGTGGCGGAGTACGTCGAGGGCCAGACGCTGGCCCACTGGATGACCGATCATCCGCAGCCCTCGCTGGAGCAGGTGCGCGACCTGCTGGAGCAGATCGCCCGCGGGCTGCGCGCCTTTCACCGCCTGGAAATGCTGCACCGCGACCTGCGTCCGGAGAACATCCTGATCGACGCCGGCGGCACCCTGAAGCTGATCGACTTCGGCTCGGCGCAGGTCTCCGGCCTGGCCGAAGGTGGCATGGATCCGGACAACCCGGTGCCCGGCGCGCTGGCCTACACCGCACCGGAGTATTTCCTCGGCGAAGGCAGCAGCGTGCGTTCGGATTTGTTCTCGCTGGGCGTGATCGCCTACCGCCTGCTGGGCGGCGACCTGCCCTACGGCGCCGAAGTGTCCCGTACACGCAGCCGCACCGCCCAGCTGCGCCTGCGCTACCGCCCGCTGTGGCGCGAGGATCGCGACCTGCCGACCTGGGTCGATGACGTGCTGCGCAAGGCTGTGCACCCCAACCCGGCGCGGCGCTACGGCGAGTTGTCGGAATTTCTCCACGACCTGCGCCAGCCGCCGCCGGAACTGCTGCACCGCACGAAAGCACCGCTGCTGCAGCGCCATCCGCTGCGCTTCTGGCAGACGGTGGTGTGGGTGCAGTTGGGGGTGATTGTTCTCTTGCTGTTGCGTTGAGGTCCTCTTCGGGGCCGCCTGCGGCCCCGGACGATGCAACGGCGGCCAAAGCGTTGCCCTGACCGCCCTGCGCCCCCGAACAAACTGTTCAGAGAAACCGATCGAGCAGCCAGGCCATCGCCCAGGCGCCTCCCAGACACACCAGCGCGCTTAGCAGCGCCTTCCTGCGCAGATGACGGATCGCGCCCTCCTTGCCGCGGCTGGAAAGAACGAACGGCTGCGCCTCGCCGGGTTTGGCCAGGCGGTGCCAGTCGGGTTGCCGGGCGGCCTGCCGATGGCGCTGCTCGGCTTCCAGGCGGGCGGCCAGCTGGACCAGCCGCCACTCTTCGTCATCCAGGCGACCGTTACCGTTGGCGTCGAAACGGCGCAGCAGGCCGGTGAAATCCGCTTTCCATTCACGCACCACCGCGCCCCGGGCCTGTTCCCCGTCGAGGGAGCGGCTGGCCGGGCTTTCTGTCTGGAATTCGCCGATGGCATACAGGTACTCGCCCACGTGCAGGCGTTCCTCGGTATAGCGATACCGGGCGCCGAACAGCCCGTCCAGCAGCCCGTAGGAGGCGTCGCGCAACGGATGGCGCAGCGTGCCCTCCCACACCTGGCGCGTCGCCGGATACACCTGCGCGCCGCGCGGATCGATCACGCATTCGCCGGTGCTGTCGGCCAGGCGCAGCCAGGCCTCGCTGCGACCGCTCTCCAACGTCTGCCAGCGGCGCGACCTGCCGCTCGTCCTATAGCGTTCGATCTCGTAGCGCCACCACAGGCACGGCTGTCCGGTGAGTGGCCCGAACTGCGTCTGCTCCGCGGACTGGAGCAGGCCGGCCAGCTCCACATACCCCTGCGCCGCCGAGCGGATCTTCGAGCTGGGCGTGTCCTGCAGATGGCGCGCCTGCGACCAGCAGCGCACGCTGTTCCAGCCGCCGGCAGCACAGGCGAAGACCGCCCCGGCGAACAGCGCCAGCGTATGCACGACATTCATCGCCCCGTCCTCAGCCGAACAGCGCCTTGAGATCCACGTCGGCCTTTTCCGCCTCGCTGAACTGCAACAGGGTCGCGGCGGCGAAGCCGAAGAAACGCGCCAGCAGCACATCCGGGAATTGCTCGATGCGCACGTTGTTCAGATTGACCGCCTCGTTGTACAGCTCGCGCCGGTCGGCGATGCCGCTCTCCAGGGCGCTGATGCGCTGTTGCAGATGGCGGAAGCTCTCGTCGGCCTTCAGCTGCGGATAATTCTCGGCCAGCGCGAACAGCTTCCCCAGCCCGGCGCGCAAGCCGCTTTCCGCCTGGCCCAGCGCCTGCATGTCATGCCGCTCGCGGGCGCTGGCCACCGCGTTGCGCGCTGCGATCACCCGCTCCAGCGTGGCGCGCTCGTGCTGCATGTACTGCTTGCAGGTTTCCACCAGCTTGGGCAGCTCTTCATGGCGCTGGCGCAGCAACACGTCGATGTTCGCCCAGGCCTTGCCCACGCCATGCTTCAGGCGCACCAGGCCGTTGTACAGTCCCACCGCATACGCCACGGCGAAGAACGCCACCACCAGAACCACCGCCACCGTCAGACTCGGACTCATGCAACCCCCGCAATGTCGTTGCGCATAAAGTCGCGGAGTCTATGGCCTGGCGCAGCGCGAAGGATTGATCGGCCCCGCATTCGCGCGTTGCCGCCACGCCTGCGGCGACACCCCGCTCCAGCGCCGGAAGGCGCGCGCGAATGCGGTTTCGTCGCCATACCCCAGGTGCAGCGCCAGCTCGGTGATGGACTGGCCCGACTGGCGCAGCTGCTGGCAGGCTTCCTGGTAGCGCACCCGGTCGAGCAGGGTACGAAAGCTGACCCCGCGCGCCTGCAGGGTCTTCTGCAGCACGCGCGGGTGCTGGCCGAGCAGACGGGCGGCCACCGGCAGGCTGGCTTCGCCGGTGGTGAGGATCGACTGCAGCACGTAGCACAGCTGCGCCACCGGATCTTCGGCAATGTCCGCCTGGCCGGCGAACTCGGCCAGCAGGTGCGAGCGCAACGGGGCGGACTGGGCCAGCGGACGATGGTTCACCAGCGCACGGTCGGTGATGAAGGCGTTGCGCGCCTGGCCGAAACGCACCTCGCAGCCGAAGAACGCCTCGTAGTGCGGTAGCGCGCCACGCGACTCGTGGCGAATCTCCAGCCGCCTCGGCTGCCAGGCCTCGCCGAACAGACTGCCCAGGCTGCGGTGCACCACCCCCAGCCCCAGCTCCAGCAACTGGCGCGTGTCGATGTGCTCGCGCAGCGTTAGGCTGTAGCGCACCTCCAGGGCATCGCCCTGCTCCGCCGTCGCCAGTTCGATGCCCTGGGCGTGCAGGTGCACGTAGTTGCGGGTCAGGCGCAGCACCTCGGGGAAGCTTTCCGCCTGGGCGAGCAACAGGCCGAACGGGCCGAAGATCAGATAGTCGTGCAGGCGGCTCAGGTGCAGGCCGAACAGCGGGTTGCCGGAGCGTTCGGCCGCCAGCGCCAGCGCCTGGCCGAAGCGTGCATAGGGCACATACAGGTCGCGGCGCTGCAGCACCTCGGGGTCCAGGGCACAACGTGGGAGCAGGGATAGCGGGTCGAGGCCATTGGCGCGGCAGAGTGCTTCGAAACCGATGAACACGGCGCTGCGGGCGATCTGGGTCATGAGGGTCCTCGTTCGCAAAATGTCAGGCCGGGCCGCGCCAAGGCTGCCTATGCTCGCCGGCAAAAACAAGAACTACACCGAGGGCACATGAGCAACTCCCTGCACCACGCCGATACCCTGGTGATCGGCGCCGGCCTGGCCGGCATCGTCACCGCGCTGGAACTGCTCGACCGGGGGCAACGCGTCACCCTGCTGGACGCCGGCCCGCGCTCAGCCTGCGGCGGCCAGGCCAACGAGGCGTTCGGCGGCCTGCTGCTGAGCGAAACCCCGGAGCAGAAACGCAACGGCATCCAGGATTCCCCCGCGCTGTTCCTCGCCGACTGGCTGCGCGCCGCGCAGTTCGCGCCGGACGCGCAATGGGGCCGGCGCTGGGCAGAGGACTACGTGGCGCGCAACCGCGTGGAGGTCTATGACTGGCTGCATGACCAGGGCATCCGCTTCTTCCCCGCCGTGCAGTGGGTGGAGCGCGGCAACCAGGGCGACGGCAATTCGCTGCCGCGCTACCACGTGGCCTGGGGCTGCGGGCGCGGGCTGGTCGGCACGCTGGCCGCGCGCCTGTTCTCGCACCCGTGCAGCTACCTGCTGGATCTGCTGTTCGAGCACCGGGTCGAGGGCCTGGAGCGGCGCAACGGCGCGGTCAGCGGTTGTCACGGGCACGGCCCGCGGGGCGCGTTTCGGGTGCAGGCCGAACAGGTGGTGGTGTGCACCGGCGGCATCGGCGGCGATCTCGGCCGGGTGCGCCAGCACTGGGACACGGCGCTGTACGGCCCCTGCCCCGACAACCTGCTCAACGGCACCCCGCCATGCGCCGACGGCGCCCTGCATGACCAGGTGCAGGCGGTGGGCGGCCAGGTGGTCAACCTGGGCCAGATGTGGAACTACGCCGCCGGCATCGCCCACCCGGAACCCGAATACCCCGACCACGGGCTGAGCCTGATTCCGCCGCGTTCGGCGCTGTGGCTGGACGCCCACGGCCGGCGTATCGGTCCGCAGCCGCTGGTCACCGGCTTCGACACCCACGACCTGTGCAAGCGCGTCGGCCGACTACCCGGCCAGTACAGCTGGCAACTGATGAACTGGCGCATCGCGATCAAGGAAATGGCCATTTCCGGCACGGATACCAACCCGCTGTTCCGCGACCGCAAGCTGGTCAGGCTGATCTGGCAGACCCTCACCGGCAACAAGGCGCTGGTGAACTGGATGCTGGAGCGCTGCCCGGACGTGGTCAGTGGCAACACGCTGGAGGAACTGGCCGGGCGCATGAACGCCCTCGGCCCGCTGCCGGTGGACCTGGCTGGCATGCGTGCCGATGTGCAGGCCTACGACGCCATGCTCAAGCGCGGCCCGGCGCTGCACAACGACGACCAGCTGCGCCGCCTGGCCCAGCTGCGCCAGTGGCGCAGCGACCGCTTGCGTACCTGCAGGAACCAGCCAATCCTCGACCCCAAGGCCGGCCCGCTGATCGCCATCCGCGAGCGCATCATCAGCCGCAAGAGCATGGGCGGCATGCTCACCGACCTGCAGTCGCGGGTGCTCGACGCGACGGGCCAACCGGTGCCCGGGCTGTACGCGGCCGGCGAGGCGGCGGGCTTCGGGGGCGGTGGGATCAGCGGCATTCGTTCGCTGGAGGGGACATTCCTGAGCAATTGCGTATTCAACGGCCGCCGCGCGGCGCAGGCGATTGCACAAGGTGGTTGATTCTGCAGGAGCGAACTTGTTCGCGAGCCTTCCCCATAGATTTCGGTTCAGGCCTTGCCACACAACAACATTCACAAGGAGCAGGACATGAAGAAGACCGGCGCGGCACTGGCGCGTTTTGCCCTGGAACAGCTGGGCGTGCGTTTTACCTTCGGCATACCCGGCGTGCACAACACCGAGCTGTATGACGAGCTGAACGCCTCGGAGAAGATCCAGCCGGTGCTGGTCACCCACGAGTGCGGCGCGGCGTTCATGGCCGATGCGGTGAGCCGCACCAGCGACAGCATCGGCACCCTGGTGATCGTGCCGGCGGCGGGTGTCACCCACGCCGCCAGCGGCATCGGCGAGGCGGGGCTGGATGGCATTCCGATGCTGATCATTTCCGGCGGCATCCACAGCGACAGCCCCTACCGCTACCAGCTGCACGACATCGACCAGCACGCCCTGCTCAAGCCGATCACCAAGGCCACGTTCCGCATCGGCAGCCATGCCGAGGTGATTCCCACCCTGTACGAGGCCTACCGCATTGCCACCGGCGGCGAGCCGGGGCCGGTGTTCGTCGAGCTGCCATACAACATCGGCAACTTCCTCGGCGAGGTGGACGAGATGCCGGCCTTCCAGCAAGCCATCGCCGCCCCGCAGGAGAACGCCGAGGCCCTGCGCGAGGCGGCGCGCCTGCTGGTCAGCGCCAAACGTCCGGGGCTGTTCCTCGGCTGGGGTGCGGTGGGCGCGCAGGCCGAGCTGGTGCGCCTGGCCGAGCTGCTGGACGCGCCGGCCTGCACCACCCTGCAGGGCCTGAGTGCCTTTCCCGGCAATCACCCGCTGCATGTGGGCATGGGCTTCGGCGACTATGCCGTGCCGGCGGCCGCCAACGCCTTCGCCGGCTGCGACTGCCTGCTGGCGGTAGGTACGCGCTTTTCGGAAATCCCCACCGGCAGCTACAGCATGCCGGTGCCGGACTGCCTGATTCACGCGGACATCAATCCGGAAGTGTTCAACGCCAACTTCCCTGCCCGGGTCACGCTCGAGGGCGATGCCGCGCAGCTCATCCCTGCCCTGCTGCGCGAGGTGGAAACCCTGCAGCCGGCCGCGCGCAGCGGTATGGCCGAGCGTATCCGCGCCGACAAGGCGGCCTACCGTGACGAGTGGTTCAAGCACGACAGCCAGGGTCGAGTGAACCCGGCGCGCTTCTTCGCCGAATTGCGCAGCCAGCTGGACGACGAGGCCATCGTGGTCGCCGACGACGGCAACCACACCTTCCTGATCGCCGAGCTGATGCCGATCCATGGCCCGCGCCGCTACCTGTCGCCCAGCGACTTCAACGCCATGGGCTACTGCATCCCGGCGACCATCGGCGCCAAGCTGGCCAATCCGGACAAGACCGTGGTGGGCGTGGTGGGCGACGGCGCGCTGCGCATGACCGGCCTGGAGCTGCTCACCGCCAGCCAGCTGCGGCTGGGCGTGCCGCTGTTCGTGTTCAACGATGGCGAGCTGTCGCAGATCGCCCAGGCCCAGGAAATCCCCTACAACCGCAAGACCTGCACGGTGCTGCAGCCGCTCAATGTCAAAGCCCTGGCCGAGGCGACCGGCGCCGCCTTCGTGGCCATCGACGGCAACGACGGCTGCGCAGAGGGCATCCGCCAGGCGCTGCAACTCGCCGCGCAGAACCGCCCGGTGCTGGTGGATGTGCGCGTCGATTACTCCAAGCGCACTCGCTTCACCCAGGGGGTGGTCAAGGCCACCCTCAAGCGCTTCACGCCCCGGGACAAGGTGCGGGTGATCGGCCGCGCCCTGTGGCGCCGGGTGACCGGTTGATCAGAAAAGACGGCTGCGGAACAGTGCCTGGTGCTCCCGGCATTGCTTCGCCGCCAGCAGGAACACGCCGTGGCCGCCGTGCTCGAACTCCAGCCAGGTGAAGTCCACTTCCGGGTACAGGGCCTGCACATGCACCTGACTGTTGCCCACTTCCACCACCAGGATGCCCTGCTCGGTGAGGTGGTCGGCGGCTTCGGCGAGCATGCGCCGCACCAGGTCCAGGCCGTCATCGCCACAGGCCAGGCCCAGGGCCGGCTCGTGGTGGTACTCGTCCGGCATGTCGGCGAAGTCCTCGGCGTCCACGTAGGGCGGGTTGGAGACGATCAGGTCGAAGCGCTGGCCGGGCAGGCCATCGAAGCCGTCGCCCTGTACGGTGTAGACGCGATCCTCCAGTCCATGCTTCTCGATGTTGCAGTTGGCCACTTCCAACGCATCGAAGGACAGGTCGCCGAGCACCACTTCCGCTTCCGGGAAGGCGTAGGCGCAGGCGATGCCGATGCAACCCGAGCCGGTGCACAGGTCGAGGATGCGCGCCGGCTCGGCCGGCAGCCAGGGCGCGAAACGCTGACTGATCAGCTCGGCGATCGGCGAGCGCGGTACCAGCACGCGTTCGTCCACCTTGAACGGCAGCCCGCAGAACCAGGCCTCGCCGAGCAGGTAGGCAGTCGGTACGCGGTCGACCACGCGGCGCTCGATCAGGCTGCCGAGCAGGTCGCGCTCGTGGTCTTCCAGGCGGCAGTCCAGGTAGGCGTCGGTCATTTCGTACGGCAGGTGCAGGGCACCCAGCACCAGCATGCGGGCCTCGTCCCAGGCGTTGTCGGCTCCATGCCCGAAGTAGATTTCCTCAGCCTGGAAACGGCTGACCGCCCAGCGAATGTAATCGCGCAAGGTACGAAGGCGGGTGGGCAGAACGGACACAATGAACTCTCCTGGGCAAATGCGCGGCATTTTATCCCAAGCAAGACCGTCCGTCCCGCGCAATGGGACCAAGTGCCATCATTTTGATGCTGGAAAAACGTCGCAAGCCGATTCACAAGTGTTACCACTGAGGCCACAATGCCGTCCTCGCGTTTCAGGAGATACCCATGACCCAGCCGCTTTCCATGCTCCAACTGTACGGTCGCGCCTATGCGCCGGCCACGCTGGGCAATGCCACCCTGCTGATCATCGACCCGCAGCAGGAATACCGCATGGGCACGCTGGCCCTGCCGGGCCTGGAGCCCGCCATGGCGCAGATCGCCGAGCTGATCGCCGCCGCGCGCAGCCAGGGCCGCCCCATCATCTACGTGCGCCACCTGGGCATTCCCGGCGGCCTGCTCGACCCGCAAGGCAAGCGGGGTCACTTCCTGCCGGAACTGGCGCCGCAACCGGGCGAAACCGTGGTGGAGAAGCGCCTGCCGAACGCTTTCGCCGGCACCGACCTGAATGACCGGTTGATGGCTCACGGACATCTGGACTTGATCGTCTGCGGCTTCATGACCCATTCGAGCATCAGCAGCACCGTGCGTGCCGCCAAGGACTACGGCTACCGCTGCACCCTGGTGGATGCGGCCATCGCCACCCGCGACATCCCGCTGGGCGAAGGCACCCTGGCTGCCGCCGACCTGCACCGCATGGAAATGGCCGCCCTGGCCGACAACTTTGCGGTGGTGGTACCCCACGCCCGCGACGTGCTCTGAGCCTCCCGTCGCCCGCCAGCGAACCCGCGCACCCGGCCCAGGTCTCACACCGGCTGGCTCGCGAGGTGCAACGGCATGAAGTTCTCCGACAATTTCTCGACCCGCCCGGCGCCACGCCGCTGGAGTTGGCGCCTGGGCGGCCTGGCCGGCGCGCTCGGCGCCACCCTGGGCGTTCTGCTGGTCATGGCCGGCACCGCCACCCTGCTGGGCCGCCCGCCTGCTCTCGGCGAACTGAACGACAGCCCCGCCAATGCCTGGACGCTGCTCCTGCTGGGCATCGCCCTGCTGATCCTGGGTATCTTCATCTGGCGCCACTGCCGCCAGCGGTTGCGCATCCGCGAGGATCTCGGCCTGTCGCCGCACCTGATGAAAAAGCGCGACTGAATCGGGAGTAAACTAGCGGCCCTCAGGAGGTCGCATGAACCAAGACGACGATTTTTCCCTCTTCAGCCAGGCCGTGCGTGGCGTTCGCCGCATCCAGGACGATCGCGCCGACACCGGCAAGCCACGCGCCGATCGCCAGCAACTGGCCAACCGTCGACAGAACGCCACCCAGCGCAGTGACACGCTCCGTGTCGATGGCCTGTCCGACCAGTTCGTCATCGACGTGGGTGCCGAGGACGAACTGCACTGGGCCCGCGACGGGGTGCAGGATGGCCAGATGCGCAAGCTCAAGGCCGGCCAGATCGCCTTCGAGGGCAGCCTCGACCTGCACGGCATGACCGTGGAAAAGGCCCGCGAGACGCTCTGGGAGTTCCTCGCCGAGGCCGCGAAGCTGGAAGTGCGCTGCGTGCGCGTCACCCATGGCAAGGCCGCGCGCCTGGACGGCAAGCGCCCGCTGATCAAGAGCCACGTCAACACCTGGCTGCGCCAGCATCCGCAGGTGCTCGGCTTCACCTCCTGCCTGCCGCGCCACGGCGGCACCGGCGCCCTCTACGTGCTGCTCAAGCGCACCATGCTGGACGGCCGGGACGAATGAAGCGCCGCACGGCAAGCGATAATTCCTCATGCAGAAACGACGACCCACGCCACGCGCGGGTATCGTGAGGCTTGCAGCCGGACGCTTGCGTCCCTACCCTGCGCGCCTCGTGCTCATTTCCATGCCCGACAGGTAAACCAATGTCACTGGAACAACACTACAGCTCGATCCTCGAACAACTCGGCGAGGATGTCGCCCGCGAAGGCCTTCGCGATACGCCCAAGCGCGCCGCCAAGGCCATGCAGTTCCTCTGCCGCGGTTACGAGCAGACGCTGGAAGACGTCACCAACGGTGCGCTGTTCAGCTCCGACAACAGCGAAATGGTGCTGGTGAAAAACATCGAGCTGTACTCGCTGTGCGAACACCACATCCTGCCCTTCATCGGCAAGGCCCACGTGGCCTACATGCCCAACGGCAAGGTGCTGGGCCTGTCCAAGGTCGCGCGCATCGTCGACATGTACGCCCGCCGCCTGCAGATCCAGGAGAACCTTACCCGGCAGATCGCCGAGGCCATCGAGCAGGTCACCGACGCCGCTGGCGTAGCGGTGGTCATCGAGGCCCAGCACATGTGCATGATGATGCGCGGCGTTGAGAAGCAGAACTCCTCCATGGTCACCTCGGTGATGCTCGGCCAGTTCCGCAGCAATGCCGCCACGCGCAGCGAATTTCTCAGCCTGATCCGCTGAGGTCGCCGCAAACGTCGCGGAAGTTGCTTCGCGACAGCACTCGCAGCTTCCCAAGGAGCGCTTGCTAGAGCCCTTGGGCCTGTGATTTACGCCAATGGGTGCCGGAGCCGACGTGCTCCGGGCGCCAGTTCAGCCGCTGCACCTGAACACGCACCGGGAAAAACGCGACGACACACGCAGCGAAACGGACTGACATGGCTGCCTCACTTCTGATCCGCCACGCCCTGCTCGGCCTGTTGCTGGCCCTCTGCGCCGGCTGTGGCCACCTGTTCTACTTTCCCGAGCCCGGGCTGCGCGGCACCCCCGCGCAGGCCGGTGTGCCCTACGAGGACGTGCATTTCCAATCCGCCGACGGCACCCGCCTGCACGGCTGGTACCTGCCGGCCCGGAGCCAGCCCCGTCGCGGGCTGATCTACTTCCTGCACGGCAACGCCGAGAACATCAGCACCCATTACGTGGCGATGAGCTGGCTGAACCGCCATGGCTGGGACCTGTTTCTCATTGATTACCGGGGCTTTGGCCTTTCCGAAGGCACTCCGGATATCCACGGCGTCAACCAGGATGCCCGCGCCGGTCTCGCCTGGGCGGTGGCCCGGGCACGACAGGAGCAGCTGCCGCTGGTGGTCTACGGCCAGAGCCTGGGCGGCGCCACCGCAGCCACCGTGGTCGCCCACAGCCAGCCCGGCGACGTGCAGGCCCTGGTGCTGGACAGCGCGTTCTCCGGCTATCGGCTGATCGCCCGGGAAAAGCTCGGCGATGTCTGGCTGACCTCCCCGCTGCGCTACCCGCTGGCCTGGACCATCCGCGACGACTTCAGCCCCGACCGCTACCTGCATCAGCGCCCGCCCATGCCGCTGCTGATCCTGCACGGCTGCGCCGACCTTACCGTGCCCTGCAGCCACGGCGAGCGCCTCTACCACACCGCCGCCCCGCCAGTCTGGCTGTGGCTGGATCCGCAGCGCCGCCACGGCGAAATGCTCTACACCCGGCACTGGCGCGAGCAACTGGTGAAGTGGCTGGAACAGCAGGTGCCAACGCCCTGAACCAGTCGGGCGATGGCCTGTCTCTGAAAGAACGGCAGACGGAGAAGCTGCCGTTACACGGAGACCCATCGCATGGATGCCCTGGCCCTCACCCTCGGCTGGCTGGCCTTACTGGCCGCCGCGCTCTGGCTGGCTTCGCTATACGTGCTGGCGCGCACCTTCCCCCTTGATCCCTGCGCCGCCCCACGCCTGACGATGCGCCATCAGGCTGCACTGTTGGCGGTTGCGGCCTGGTGCCTGCTGCCGGCGCCGGTATCCCTCGGCGACACGGTACTGCGCCCCGAAGCAGCGGTGTTGGTCACGGTCGGTACGCTGGCCACCGCCTGGTTCGGTTACCGCGCTTTATGCGATGCCCTGCAGCGCCGCCCGCTGTTACTGGCGTTCGTGCTCTACGGACTGCTCGGCTACGCCGTGTGGGGCTACCACCAGCTGTTCGGCGCCAGCGGCGCCTACCTGCACAGCGGCGCGCTGCTGGTGACCCTGATGGCCAGCAACCTGCACGGCGCGAGCCGGGCAACCCAGCCCTGCGCCGCGCGCGCGACCCTGCGCAGGCGGCACAATCGCTACCTGACCCTGCCCCTGCTGTTCACCCTGCTCTGCGCCCACGCGCCGGACTTGATGGCCAATCCCTACGCCTGGCAGTTGCTGCTGCTGATCGGCGGCCTGCTGGTGCTGATCTGGTACGGACTGGAGCAGGCGCTGACGCCGAAATGGGCGCTGTCCAGCGCCCTCGGCGTGCTGGCGCTGTATGTAGCCATGCCGGACGGCCTGCAACGCGAAGCCCGCGCCAGACCGGCAGCACCGTCGTTCGCGGCGGCCTTCAAGCACGCCATCCCGACGCCCGAGCCACTGGACACCCACCGGGAATTCGCCCTGGTGCAACGCATCATCCAGGACCGCTGCCTGGAGTGTCATTCCCGCACACCCAGCAACCCGGTCTTCCAGGCCACGCCGCTGGTGCCGACCTTCGACACGCCAGAGCAGATCCTCACTTGGAAGCGCGCCATCCATGAACAGGCCGTGGCCAGCCAGAACATGCCGCTGGCCAACCTCACCCAGATGAGCCAGGCCGAGCGGGATCTGCTGGGGTTGTGGATCGAAAAAGGCGGGAGGATCGAGTAGGCGGACAACGCTCTGGCTGGCACGAAGCGGCCTGCGCCAGTCGCGTTTGTCCCGCGGCTACTGACCCGAGCGCCGCGTCTGCCTAGTAGAAATACCAGCGCAGTTGCAGCTGCACTTCCGTTTCCGGCGAGGACCATTGGCTGAATTCGCGTTGCGCACTAATTCGGATGCCGAGATTCTCACTCAACTCCAGTTGCTGGCTGAGGCTGAGGCGCCGGCGCACTTCACCGTTATGGAAATAGTCGCCCTGGGCCTCGAGCAGCAAATTGCCAGCTGCATTGCGCCAGAGCAGACCGGCATCGAAACCGGCTGCCGGACTGAGCGCGGCGGCGAAGTCACGATTGTGTTCAAGGCGTACGGTTCCCATGGCGAATCCGAGCAGTCCTTCGCCAAGGCTCCAGGAGAAACCGCCCCCTCCGTTGAAATAGCCTGCCAGGCGTTCTTTTCCATCTATCCCGAGCACCCGCTCGGCGCCGGTTGCAACTTGCCAGGACCAGGGCTTGAGCAGGCGGGTACGCGGCGTGAGCGAACGGATACTGATGAGATCAAATTGCTGAACCTGCCAGTGATTGCCTTCGTACTGGCGCACCCTCAACTCTCCCAGCTCGATCTGCGCCCCGAGCGGAAAACCGTCAAGGTTGTCGAGCAGGTCGTGATACGCCATGCGCAGGCCGTATTCGGCGAAGGCGCGATCACCGCGATTGCCGACACCCAACAGCAAGGCGCGCGACCGATGGCCGTCTTCGGGCAACAGCGGCCGCTGGACGTCCAGGCGCGGCGGCGGGTTGCGGTTGATCGCCTGTAACAGGCGATAACTGCGGTCAGCGGTGGCAGCATCACGCTCGGCGCCGCTCTTCTGGTAGCGCAGCAGGCGGTAGGCACCGTCCTGAATCAGCGCGCGGCGTTCGGCCGGCAGGGCCAGATATTCGCCATCCTGCAGCACGGTGTCATCTTCGGCCAGACGTTGTACCCAGCCCTGCTCGTGGCTATCCAACGGCGCGACACGCGCCAGCAGCTCATGCTCACGGGAAGGTCGGTAATCGATGCGCTCGATCAGCCCGGCGTCCTTCACCGCCCGCACGGTATCGGCAGGGATTGCGGTCAGGGGAAATTGATCGGTCAGCTCAAGCCCCGGCCGGGCGATTTCCAGCAGCTCGAGCAACCGGTAGGAGCAGTTTTCGTCGAAGAAGAAGTAATCGAACTGGATCTGCCGCAGCTCCCACACATGCTCCAGCATGCGCCCGGTTTCCTCCGCGGTAAGACTCAGGCGGTACTCCCACAGGTCGCGGTTCTCCAGGCGGCTGTATTCACTGATTTTCTCGCGGTAAGGCATCAGCGAGAACAATCCGGGATACCCGCCCATCAGCCCCTTCCAGGCATACAGGATGCTGTTGTCCATGCCCTCGATATAGGCGCCGAAGTTGATTGCAGAACTCAGCAGTGGGCTGCCCTCGCGGTCGATATCCACGGGGTCGATGCGCAGCAAGGTATGGCCGAACATCGACGAAGGGCTGTTCAGGTAGGCCGCCGGGAACACCAGCACGGTGCTGTGCGGCGCGATGTCGTTGTACCAGGTGTCGAACTCCGCACAATTCACCTTCGGCAGATCGTTCAGTGACAGCTGGTCGCGCAGCCAGCGCGTGCGGGCCGGATAGAGACATTGCGGATGGCGGTCACCGAGCGCGGGGTCGCGGTACAAGGCCGGGATAGTCGCTCTCAGCTCGGCGAGCGGGTCCTTCTCCCCATGCTCGGCAAGGAAATATTCATCATCGTCGACATAGCTGCGCCAGCCGCCCAGCGTGCCGCGCTCGTAGTGCCCCAGGGACAACCAGAACGGTTCATTGGCCAGGATCTGCAAACGGTCGGGTGTGATGTGCGGGGCAGCCTGCGACAAGCTACAAGCGCCGCTCAGCAAAAGGGGAAGCAAGCGTCGAAGCATGAAAAGCCAATAGCGGGAGGAGCACATGAATATGCCCGCCGTGGCGGGCATACCGAAAAGAGTCGGGCGTCCCGTAGAACGCCCGCAGCCTTGTTAGGCCTTGTCGGCGTACTGAGCCAGACGTGCGTCTTTCTTCAGCACTGCCAGGGTAGCAGCATGGACCTGCTCGGCGGTGACGTCGGCCGAGCTGAAGATTTCGTTGAAATGGCTGTGGGTCACAGCGGAGAAGTGCGCACGGTCTTCCGGCTGCACGCCCAGCACGACTGCGAAGGTGGTCAGCGCTTCGCCTTCACCCTTGGCCATGTCTTCGGACAGCTCGTTCATGATGCTGCCCAGCACCAGCATCGACTTGCCACCGTAGGTCAGGGTGCCGTTGGTGGAGCAGCCGTTGGTGCCGGAGGTCATGCCGAAGGTGGCGTTGCCGGAAGTGCCGTTGGTGATGGAAGCCACCAGGTGCGACGGCAGGCCCTTCTGACCTTCGAACAGCATGTTGCCCCAACCGCAGTTCGGGCCACCCGGCGCTTCAGCGAATGCGTTCAGCGAGGCGGCAGCAATCAGAGTACCGAGCAGAATCCGTTTCATAGTTATTTCTCTTCTTCAAGACGATCATTAAGTGTCGGCTAACCCGACAGGGGTTACAGCTTTCGGCAATCACCCTAGAGCTGTCAAGGCACATAAGTGCTGATTGCAATTTGTACTCGGAAACCTCCAGCGGGGTCTGACGCGGATCAAATAACCGTCATGAGTACCGGGACTAAAAGTGTGAACTGGATCACTTCGACGTGATATCAGGAACGAATTTGGTACGAACGCTTACGGTTTGACCATCAAACGCCGGTAGCTATCTGTTCTGCGTGCTGCCGGCAATGCCGATACTGAAGCACGGACCACCGTACGAGCAGCTCAACCGCCCGCCACCCTGCGCACCCGCCCTGGAGCTGTGCATCGACCCTTGCCCAGGCCCTGAATCAATGGCACCGTCCTGGCCTCAGCCTTTGACAAGGAAGTTGCCGTGCAGCAGACGCGTATCGCCCTCCTGATCGATTGCGACAATGTCAGCCACAACGCCGTCGAGGGGGTTCTGGAAGAGCTGGCCAAATACGGCATGGTTAATGTCCGCCATGCCCACGGGGATTGGAAAAGCGAACATTTAACCGGCTGGGTCGAACGTCTTCACCCCTTTGCCATCCGACCCATGCAGCAATTCGCCTATACGAAAGGAAAGAACGCCACCGACGCAGCGATGATAATCGACGCAATGGATCTGCTGTACAGCAAGAACATCGATGCCTTTGCCCTCATGACCAGCGACAGCGACTTTACACCGTTAGCACATCGACTACGGGAAAGTGGCCTCCCTGTTTACGGATTTGGCGAGAAAAAAACACCCTCGCCCTTCGTTCAAGCCTGCACGTCGTTTATTTACGTAGAGAACCTGATGGGTTCCCCCGATGATGAAAAGGCCATTGCCGAGCGCCCCAAGAAAAAGACCCGCAACGAACTCCGCGGTGACGCCAGCCTGGTTCGCCTGCTCCGGACCGCGGCCGATCAGACCGCCGACGACGATGGCTGGTCGAACCTGAGCAACGTCGGCGATTACATACGAAACAACAGCTCTTTTTCGGCGGTGAACTATGGATATCAGAAGCTGGGCGATCTGATCCGGGTATCGGAGCTTTTTGAAATCGACATGCGGTTTGATGGAACAGCCATGTTCATCCGACCCATCCGCAAGCAGACAGCGCAGGCCGTTCCCGAACTCACCATGTGCTGAGGTCAACAGCACGGCGCCTGGCGTTTAGAGCCAGGCGCCCGATAGCCCTTTCAATACCAGAACCCTACCCGTGGGCCGACACCGATGAGTTTTTCCAGCTACCTGGCAGCCATTGCCGACAGCGATCTGTTTGGCCTGCTGGCCGCTTACTGCCTTTTCATCGCCCTCGTCGGCCTTCTTGAAAGGTACCGAAGCACCCGAACGTATCGGGTAATGGCCTTTTTCGGACTAATGATCCTTCCGGTACTGCATGGCCTTGGGACCTACTTTCTCAACCAGGCTCCTGCCTGAAGAGCGTGATAAGCCGCTCCAGACACACAGATTCCGATCGAAGAGGCCAGCCTACTGCTTTTCCTGCTCCTTCCTGGCATGCCGTAGCTCGAAGCCACGCAGAATAACGTAGGCGATCAGCGCAAAGATGAAGAACACCAGCAGCATCCAGGCGATGCCCTGCAGGGTTTCGATGATGGTTCGGTACACCTCCAGCACCCAGCGCGCCGTGTTCAATTCGATGATTTCCTCGTCCTTGGCGCGAGGCGTCACATATTGTTCCAGCGCCCAGATGCGCACCCCACCGGAAATACCCACCACATAAATGGCGAAGGTGATGTAGCGGTGCCACGCCGACCCCAGCTCTCCGGAAACCAGCCGGGCGAGGATATTGCCGATCGGCTTGTCGAAAATGCGTGCGACGAGGAAGCAGACCGCGGCCGAAACGGCCAGGGTGACAACTAGTAGCCAGACAAACATGGGGACGACCCTCCGTTTCTGCGGGCAGTGAAGCCGACCGCGCCCCGCCGCGTCAAACAGGCCGGATTTCGCCGAGCCCAAGCACTGAGCCCAAGCACTTTCCGTGCAAAGCCTAGGCAACCGGCGCCCAGCGCCCCACCACCTCGGCCACCCAATCCATAAACACTCGCAACCTCGCACTCACATGCCGGTTCGGCGGGAAAGCCACATACAGCGGCATGGGCTCGACGTGCCACTCCTCGAACAACGGCACCAGTTCGCCCCGTTCGAGGTGCGGCGCGCCCATGTAGTCGGGCAGCCAGAGCACGCCCAACCCGGCGAGGCCGGCGGCCAGGTACGCATTGCCGTCGTCGACGGCCAGCATATGACGGCCGCGCACATATAGGCGCTGGTCGCCACATTGCAAGGCGTAGGGCTGGACCTTGCCGGTACGCGCCCAGAGAAAGCCGACGATGCGGTGGTGACTGTCCTCCAGTTCCTGCGGATGCCGGGGAACGCCGGCACGTTGCACGTAGCTCGGCGCCGCGTAAGCCTGCAGGCGCAGGCTGCCGATGCGGCGCGCCACCAGCGACTGGTCGGCCAGCTCGCCGCCACGGATCACGCAGTCCACATGCTCGCCAATCAGGTCCACCACCCGGTCGCTGACCCCCATGTCCAGCTGGATATCCGGGTAGCGCGCATGAAAATCCACCAGGGCGGGAATCAGCACCAGGCGCGCCAGCGGGCTGGGTACATCCACCCGCAGACGACCGCGCGGTTGAGCGGCGGCGCCGGTCAGGCTGGCTTCCGCATCTTCCAGATCGGCCAGCAGGCGCACCACACGCTCGTAGTAGGCGGCGCCGTCGGGCGTCAGGCCGACCCGGCGCGTGGTGCGGTTGAGCAGCCTCACTCGCAGGCGGGTTTCCAGCTGCTGCACCAGTTGGGTGACGCTGCTTTTGCTCAGGTGCAAGTGCTCGGCCGCCTTGGTGAAGCTGCCCACCTCCACCACACAGGCAAAGGCCCGCATCGCCTCGAACCGGTCCATGCTCGCTCCGATTGTTTGGAATTTGGAAACAGTGAGGGCGGATTTTGCGCGTTTATCGCCTCATCTGGCGACTCTAAAGTGGGCGGGTCATTTTTTCGGGTCAACGACCCTTTCAGGAGGCCTTATGGCACAGCGTGATGTGGTGTTTCCCAGCGGGCGGCAGGCGTTGTACGAGCGCAACCGCTATTCCCCGGCCATTCGCAGCAACGGGTTCCTGTTCGTTTCCGGACAGGTGGGCAGCCGCGAAGACGGCTCACCCGAGCCGGATCTGGAGGCCCAGGCACGGCTGGCGTTCGACAACCTGAACGCCGTACTGGCGGCTGCCGGCTGCACCTTCGCGGACGTGGTGGACGTGACCCTGTTCGTGGTCGACCCCGAATCCCGGCTCGACACGCTCATGAAGGTGCTGCCGGACTACTGGGGCGAAGCGCCCTACCCGACCCTGACCGGTGTCGGCGTGACCTGGCTGTCGGGCTTTGCATTCGAGATCAAGGTGGTCGCCAGGCTGCCCGAGTCGGACCCAAGCTAACCCCGAGGACCGGCGACGCCCCCGCCGGAACCCGACCTCGCGCCGCGCACTCAGAAGGTCATGCCCGGACTCCGACCGAGGTTAGGAGGCAACCCCATGACCATTCCCTACCGGCGGCTCGACAAGCAGCGCGCCGCCGTGCTGCTGGTCGATCACCAGACCGGCCTGCTTTCCCTGGTGCGCGACATCGAGCCGGACCTGTTCGTCAACAACGTGCTGGCACTGGCCGATCTGGCCCGCTACTTCGAGTTGCCGACCCTACTGACCACCAGCTTCGAGAACGGCCCCAACGGGCCGCTGCTGACCGAGCTGAAGGAACGTTTTGTCGATGCCCCCTATATCGCCCGGCCCGGGCAGATCAATGCCTGGGACAACGAGGAATTCGTCGCTGCAGTGAAGGCCACCGGCCGGCAGCAACTGGTCATCGCCGGTGTGGTCACCGAAGTCTGCGTGGCCTTCCCGGCCCTGTCGGCCATCGAGGAGGGTTTCGAGGTGTTCGTGGTCACCGATGCCTCCGGCACCTTCAACGCCCTGACCCGGGACTCGGCCTGGGCGCGCATGAGTGCCGCGGGGGTGCAGCTGATGAGCTGGTTCGGCGTCGCCTGCGAGTTGCACCGCGATTGGCGCAACGACGTCGAGGGCCTCGGCAACCTGTTCGCCAGGCATATTCCAGACTATCGCAACCTGATGGTCAGCTACGCGCAACACGCGAAATAGCGGGCCTGCGGAGGCGCGCATGACGCCTGTCGACCCTTCTTCCGCACCGCCGGCGACGGCTGCGGAGTGCTCTGCTTCCACGCCAATGCCAGCAGCTCGAACCAGTGGCGCGGTCTCATGGAGCGGCTGTCCGGTGATTACCGGGTGTTCGCACCGGACAGCTACGGCGCCGGCAAGACGCCGCACTGGGGTGGCGGCCGGCTGCTGACCCTGGCCGACGAGGTCGACCTGATCGAACCGCTGCTGCTGCGCGCCCGGCCGCCGCTGGTGCTGGTGGGCCACTCCTATGGCGGCGCCATTGCCCTGCTCGCCGCGCTGCGTCATTCCCAGAAGGTGCGCGCCCTGGCGCTGTACGAGCCGACCCTGTTCTCCCTGCTCGACGCCGAGTCGCCGCCACCCAATGCCGCCGATGGCATCCGCAGCACCGTTGCCACCGCCAGCCGCGCGCTGGAGGCCAACGACCCGAGCGCTGCCGCCGAGTGCTTCATCGATTACTGGATGGAACCCGGCGCGTGGCAACAGATCCCGAAGGAGCGCAGGCCGGCCATCCTGGCCAGCATCGTCAATATCCCGCACTGGGCCCATGCGCTGACCCGGGACCCCACCCCGCTGGATGCCTTCCGCCGCCTGGACATGCCGGTGCTGTACATGACCGGCGAGCGCTCGCCCGCCTCGTCACTGGCCGTGGCCCGTCTGCTGGCCGGCGCCCTGCCCGACGTGCGCCGGGTCGACTTCGCCGGACTCGGGCATATGGGGCCGGTCACCGATCCGGAGCCGGTGAACGACGAGATCGAACGGTTTCTGGCGAGCCTCACGCGCCGTTGACGACGGCGCTAGACGCCCCGCTCGTTGTTCCAGATCAGCACGTGCAGTTGCGGCAGCACCCGCGGCCGGTACCAGCGGTCGGCGGCGATGCGCTCCACCAGCCAGCGCAGCTGCGCGTTGAGGGCCTGGGTGTCGGCCTCGCGCTCCGGCTGCTCCGGCGTGGCCGGTGTCGGGTTGCAGGGCTGCAGGAACAGCGGCAACTGCGGGTAGTTGGCGGCCAGGGTCCGGGCCCACTGGTAGTCCGCCTCGTTGGCGATCACCAGCTTGAGGCTGACCTGGGTCTCGGCCCCGGCGGCGGCCAGGCAGGCGTCGAAGCGATCCTGGCGAAACGGCATGCCCGAGGACGGCGGCTTGGGGCTGAGGGTCAGGTGGTCGAGTGCGTCGAACCAGGGCTGCGCCTTGCTGCCCTGGGTTTCCATGGCGAAGCGATGGCCCTGCAGCTGGCCGAGCAGCAACAGGGGTTCGAGCGGCTGCAGCGCCGGGTTGCCGCCGGACAGCGTGACCAGAATCGGCTCGCCGCCGCTCAGCCGGTTGATCTCGGCCAGGATCGCCTCGGCGTCCATGGGCTGCCAATCGGCGCGAAACACCGGATCCACCGCATAGCGGGTGTCGCACCAGCTGCAGCGAAAGTCGCAGCCGCCGGTGCGCACGAACACCGTGGGCATGCCGATCAGCGCGCCCTCGCCCTGGATGGTGGGACCGAAGATCTCACTGATGGCGATCATGGCCGGTACTCCGCCCAGGTCTTGGGCGTTTCCGACACCGACACGGCGCTCACCTCGGGCCAGCGGGCGCGGGCCCAGTCGTACAGGTGGCGAGCCAGGCGTTCGGCGGTGGTGCATGCGTCACCCAAGACCTCGTTGAGGTGGCGGTGGTCGAGGGTGTCGTCGATGTAGTCCTTGAATGGCTTCAGTTCCAGGTAGTCGCGCACGAAACCGTACGGGTTCAACTGCTCGCCCCTGAGCTCGAGCACCACCACGTAGTTGTGGCCGTGCAGGCGCGCGCAGGGATGGCCGTCGGGCATCTGCTTGAGCTGGTGCGAGGCGGAGAAGTGGAACTCTTTTTTTATCGTGTACATGCGTTGACCCTCGCCACCGCGTCGCGCCAGTACTGCGCGTCCTGATAGGGCGTCGGGTCGGGGGTGCCGGCCAGCGCCATGGCTTCGATGCGCTCCACGCAGGTGCCGCAGCGGCCGCAATGGATCTCGCCGCCTTCGTAGCAGGACCAGGTGTCGGCCACCGGCACCGCGAAGCGCGCCGCGTCGCGGGCGATCTCGGTCTTGTCGGTGTGCACGTAGGGCGCCAGCAGCGCCACCTCGGCCACGCCGTCCAGTGCTCGGGCCTGCATCTCACCGAACAGGCGGATGAAGTCGGGGCGGCAGTCGGGGTAGATGAAGTGGTCGCCGCCGTGCACGGCCAGGGCCACGGTGTCCAGCCCGCGCGAGGCGGCCACGCCGAAGGCGATGGTGAGCATGATGGCGTTGCGGTTGGGCACCACCGTCACCTTCATGGTCTCTTCGCTGTAGTGGCCGTGGGGCACGGCGATGTCGTCGGTGAGGGCGGAGCCGGAGAGCTGGCGGCCGATCGGGCCGATGTCGATCACCAGATGAGGCAAGGCGAGGCGCTGGGCGGCGAGGCGGGCGGCGTCGATTTCTTTACGGTGGCGCTGACCGTAGTCGAAGGTCAGCAGGGCGCCGAGGGCGTGCTCCGCCGCCAGCCGGTAGGCCAGGGTCACGGAGTCGAATCCGCCGGAGCAGATCAACAGAGCGTTCATGATGTGTCCTTGTTTTGTCCGGGTAGGCTGCGACCGGTTACGCGGCGGCCATTGTAACGGCCGGTCTCGGCTTGTCCATGCTGGCGCAGATTGCCGGCTGCCATGCATACGATTAAGCTATGCGCCGTATACATTTCATATACGGATCATTTCATGGGAATCGTCAAAATCTCCGACGGCATGCACGAGAACCTGCGCACCGCCAGCGTCGCCCTCAGCCGGTCGATCAACGCCCAGGCCGAGCACTGGATGCGCCTGGGCATGCTCGCCGAACTGTATCCGGATCTGGATCACCGCGAGCTGTCCCGCTTGCTGATTCGCGCCGAGCAGCAGGGCGGGCTGGGTATCGGGCGCTTGTGCGCGCTGCCGGCGGAGCCACCGCTGCCGCACGCGGCGGGAGAAAACTGATGAGCCGCCGCATTCCCCTGCACTCGCCAGCGGAAATCGCCTGCGCCCGCGAAGCCGGCCGGCTGGCCGCCGAGGTGCTGGCGATGATCGCACCCCACGTGCAGGCCGGCGTCAGCACGGTCGAGCTGGATGCGCTGTGCCACGAGTACATCATCAACGTGCAGCGCTGCATTCCCGCCAACCTGGGCTACCACGGCTACCCGAAGACCATCCTCACGTCCGTCAACCAGGTGGTCTGCCACGGTATTCCGTCCGCCCAGGTGCTGCGCGACGGCGACATCGTCAATATCGACGTGGCGGTGATCCGCGATGGCTGGTACGGCGACACCAGCCGCATGTTCTTCGTCGGCGAGCCCGACGCGGCGGCGCGCCAACTGGTGGAAGCCACCCACGAAGCCCTGTGGGCCGGCATTCGCGCGGTGCGGCCGGGCGGCACGCTGGGCGATGTCGGCCACGCCATCCAGCGCGTGGCCGAGCGCGACGGCTACGGTCTGGTGCGCGAGTACTGCGGCCATGGCATCGGCCGCGTCTACCACGATGAGCCGCAGGTGCTGCACTTCGGCAGCCCCGGCAGCGGCGTGCGCCTGCAGCCGGGCATGATCTTCACCATCGAGCCGATGCTGAACGCCGGCAAGCGCCAGGTGCGCAGCCTCGCCGACGGCTGGACGGTGGTCACCCGCGACAACTCCCTCTCTGCGCAATGGGAGCACATGGTCGCGGTCACCGAAGACGGCTACGAGGTGCTCACCCAGTGGCCGGACGCCGGCGACACCTGCCCGGCCCTGGCCCGGCATATGGCAGTCGAAGCCTGAGGAACGCCGCGCTCAGACCGCCACCGCCTGGCGCTGCACGATGGCCGGCGCGAGCAGGAAATCCAGCACCGCATCGCGGGTCTCCAGGCAGGCGCGCTTGTGTTCGACATCGATGAAATGCCCGGCCCTGGCGACGCGGTGGAAGTCGCACTGACGCGCATGCTGGGCGAACAGGCGGGCGTCCTGGGGAGTGGTGTACTCGTCCCATTCGCCGTTGAGAAACAGCAGGGGAATGTCGATGGCATCGGCCTGGCTGACGCAGGAGCGCCCTTCGTGGTGCAGCACGGTGTCGACGTGGAACTTCATCTGTGCGTACTCGTAGAGTTCCAGCGAACGGATGTGCCGGTGGTTGTAGCGCTGGTACAGCGACGGCAGGTGCTTGCCGATGGTGCCGTTGACCAGCGCGGCGATGCAGTCGCGGTCGCCGGCGCCGAGCACCTGGGAGCCGCGCTCCAGGTAGTCGAGCATGGCGCCATTGATCACAGGCGAGAACGAGTAGATGACCGCCTTGCGCAGATGCCGGGGGTGACGCGCCAGCGCCTTGAGGCTGGCGATGCCGCCCCAGGAGAACGACAGCAGGCAATCGGCGCGGAAATGCTCGATCAGCCCAACGATGATGTCGGCCTCGTCCTCGCGGCTGAGCAGCCGCTGATGGTTGTTGTAGCGCCGCGAGTGGCCGGCATACGGCAGGTCGAACAGCACGACATTGAAGTGCGGTTGCAGGTAGCGGAGGGTCTGGGCAAAGGATGCCAGGGTGGACAGCGAGCCATTGACCAGCAGGATGGTCCCTGCAGGCGTCCGGCTGCGATGCAGCTCCGTGTAGATCCGGTGAGTTCCTTGAATATCCAGCACAGCGATTTCTGCTTTCATCTGGCGTGCCTCCCTAATGGCAACTGACGAGTTCCTGTTTCATCCGGCATGCCTTACCCCTCGCGTGCGGGTTCCCGGTTGCGCACGATTCGGCAGGCATAAGTAAAAAAGGCCCCCGGCGACCGAAGACGAACTGGCCGGCAGGCTGATGGATGGGGGCATGTGTGGCGGGTCATCCCGCGCGTGGCGTGTCGCGCCTCGACCCGAGGCGGGCACCGCTCTGTCTTGTTAGCGCCCCCAGTGAAGCAGTGGTGTGTGACGGCAACAAGTCAGGCCCGAGGAAATCGCATCCATCCGCCCAACGGTCGTCGGGCCGCGGAAAAGGGCCGATTTTCAGAACCTTGCAGACGCCACCGGTCACGTGGTGTTCGTGATGGGCGTATGCGGTGCCTCGGCCGACCCAGGTGTGGGTTATGCCGGCTTACGAGGGAGGTATGGGCGGTGTGGGAGGCGGCAGCTGTTTCTACAGCCTCAACGCAGCGCGAAAAGGCAGGCGACATGGGCTGCGGAGCGGCAAGCCGTGTCGCGATTGTCAACTACAACAGGACTGTCAACGTTCGTAATTAAACGTGCTGTGCCGTACTAGTGGCAGATGCCCGTGACGCTGGTTCTCGCCCAAAGCAGGCTGCCCCCTGCATCAGTGCTTTATATTCTTCCACGCAAATACCGAGGCCAAAATAACGATACCGATGGCAGCACCAAAATATAGCGTAGCGATCGTAGCGCCAATCTGTACCGCCTGCTCAAGGAACAGGACCACCAGAATCAGAACAGCCACCTGGCTTATCGTTATCTTTAAATCATGAAAGCTATTAATATCCAGAGGATTGTTGGCTGCTTTTTCATCAATAGACGTTGGACGGATAAACAGACGGTAGAGGCTCACCGCCATAATCTGAAAGGTGATCGCGATCAGCAGAAGATCCAACAGCTTCAGGAGGCGAACCGCAAGAATTTTGCCGCCGTCAGCAGAGGCAGGCACATCACGAACAAAATCCAGCGCGGTATTGAAAATTATATTAACCGAGGCACCGTACAAGAGCAAAGACGACACCGCACAGATAAGAACCGCCACCAACACGGTAAACTGACTGCCCCTGAAAACTTTCTCAATCATAACTCCTCCGGGCCGCGTCAAAACTTCAATTGTAGACTCAGATTTTCCTCTTAACCGATTTCACCGGACCGTCTATCACCCCGTTAAAATCATGCCATTTACTGCATTAGTCGAACACGGGAGCTACAGACTTGCTGCGGACTTATCAGCAATCAAAAAGTGCAGACTCCTAATATCCAACCTGCTTCTCCTTAAGCACACAACTATCAAGCTAACGAGCGAAATCATTGACAACTGAGCGCATTGTCATGTCTTCTCTACAACCTCAACCTTAATGTTCTCATGCTTCGTATAGGTCCAGAGAATTCCAGAGAAAGCGAGAAACACCCCTGCAATTAGCAGTAATGATGCAAGCCCCTTGTTCTGAGTGATGAAATTCGCCAACGAGGCCAATGCTAAAAACAGTCCGCACCTGAAGAGAAAGCCACCAACTCTGAATCGACGATGCAGGGAGTGATGCCATTGGATATTAGCCTTACACCCTTCGCACACAGCCACCGATAGACCACCCCAGAAACTATTCATTCGGCGTTGAACCTTTTGCGAAACTCTTGTTTCGCATTTTGGACATCTTAGGTCTAGCTCCGGGTTAAGATCCATCTTCCACCTTATACGTAACGATTTGCTAAGGCTCCAGCCAATCCCAGCGAGCAAAGCGAACGACTTGAGCTGCTCGTTAGGAATCACACGGCGCTATAATGATAGCGCGAGAAACTTTGTACCTGGCACCGGATTAAAGCTCACAGGTCCTGCAGCTTCAAAACCTAAAGACTTGTAGAGTTTTTGCGCAACAGTGAATTCAGGCAGAACATCTAGGCAAATGCGGGTGTAGCCCGCACATTTAGCTTCACCCAGTATTGTTTCGACGAGCTTGCGCCCAACATTTTTTCCGCGAGCAGCAGGGCGCACGTAAACACGCTTCATTTCACACGTTGACTTATCAACTCGACGCAATGCAGCACAACCCAACACGACGTCGTCTTGGCACGCTAAAAAAAGACGACCATCTGGCAGCGCGTAATATCCAGGGAGCTCTGAAAACTCAGCCTCGTAATCTTGAAAATCGAGGTTTACCGATGCGCTTTCAATGTATTCTCGAAATATCTCAACCACTTTAATCAAATCATCTGGAAAAACAGCCTGCCTAATAGCAATCATTGAAATCCCTCTCGCGAAACTTTGGATGAGATACTCCAGCCTAACGCCCGGCTTTGGGGCTTAGTTGTAGCAGCGAAGCGGCAGAAAGGCCACCCCAGCCCCAAAGGGGCGAAAACAGCCGATTGTTATGCATATTGCTCCGGAAGTAGCTGCGGATTCCAGACAACCTCCCACAAATGGCCATCAAGATCCTGAAATTAGCCAGCGTAACCACCCCAAAAAGTATCATTTGCCGGTTTTATAATGCTGGCACCGGCACTTTCAGCCTGTGCCATTACTTCATCAACCTCGGATTTAGACATCACGTTATGGCCAATGGAAACTCTGTCGGGCTCGGACTCTTAAGTTGTAGTCCAGAATCATGAGCAAGGCTCTGCCTCGGCCAAAGAGCTAGCTTTAGGCCGGCACTTAGATCGAAAAATGCCACAGCCCCATACTCGAACTCTTTTCCAACAATTCCCTCGGTCGGAAGCCCAAGACCATCCCGGTAAAACCGGACAGCTTTCTCAAGGTCAGCTACGCTAAGTGTGATAACGGAAATTCGAGGCTTCAATGTTTCTGTCTCCTTGATGCATAGCGCTGGACCTAAGCGGTGGCCGCGCAGATGAAACTTTAGCAGGCGTCCTTCTATGAATTGTTAGCCCCCTAGGCCTTGATGGTAAGCATTAGATGTACTGGGTACATGGCATAAACCATAGGGATGGTAATGAAAAAAGCCGCGAATGAGGTCGCTCCAAGATAAGACCGTAAGCCTGCTGCAAATATGGATGCCACAAGAAAGGCAGCAATAACGATTGGTGCCGCGAGCCAGCCTGCGCCAATAGAAAAGGCTAGCTCGGACCAAGCGGGCACACTTCCATACATAGAGGTGAAGACACTCTTGAGTTGCTCGGCGGCTGTTGTGTGAGACCAATACCAGGCGATTAGCGCCTGCAGGCCTGCGAACAGTGCCAAAAGGATTCGCGGCGAATGCTTTCATGCGGGCCTCCTTGGCCTAACGTTCAGGTTATGAGGCGGCGACGTCCCATTGTGCGAAGCGAACGTGAACCACCTATTAGAAATTTCAATCAACCACAAAAAGCTTGGCACCTACCTTTGTGGATGAGCGGTGCGGTTCTGCTCCGTCAGCCACTTGGTAACTCATTCCGGGAACCAAGGTAAACCTGCGCCCATCAGGGAGTTCTGTATGGAGTTCGCCTTCCAAGCATAAAAGGATATGACCTTTTGAGCACCAATGATCTGCCAGATAACCTGGCGTGTACTCAACCATGCGAACACGGATAAATCCAAACTGGCAAGTTCTCCAGTAAGCGGCACCCATCTCGCCATGATGCTCCGTCGCTTCAATTTTCGACCAGTCGGTGGTCCCGAATGGTATTCCTCTAATTTCCATGGCGAGGCCTATAACGTTTTAACGATTAAGCTAAGGGGCGGCCAAAAGCGCAGCTTTTGGACGTCCAGCGAACGAGGTTAGCGATAGTTGAGCGCATTGTTAGGCGCGCACAACAACTGGTAGCTCTTGGACGGACTCAATTGAGACCGAACTGCATTTTATTTTGCAACCGAAACCCCAAATTGATTCAATTATGACTATTATTTCTCCATTCTCGATAGGCGTGAACTTGATTGAATTTATGACGTTCTGGTGATTGAACTCTGATATGGATATGTCGCTGATGCCACCAAAAGTAAAATTTACCAAGATGCTTTTGGTGATTGCGAGCTCATAGTCGGCGGTTCCTGCACCAACCTCAGTGTACTGCCTGACACGCACGACCAAATTTGCAATTGGAGAGTTTGCGTCTAGTGGCAGCGCACGTGATGCGGAAAAGGATATGACCTCTGCGTCATGGAAGCCTGGCCAGAACCCTAGGGTTTCGACAACTTTCTCCGATCCGTGGATTAGCTTTGTAGTTTCCATGCGAGCCTAACGATTAAGCTAACGGGCGTCCAAAAGCGTAGCTTTTGGACGTCCAGCGAACGAAGTGAGCGGCAGTCGAGTGCATTGTTATGTGCCTATTCCTCGTATTCAATGAAGTCCCAAGGAATCTCTTTCTTGAATATCTGAATGGATTCCTCCATTAGCTTAAGTGAAATTGATTCTTTGAATACTGTTACTGTTCGAGTTCTGTCCCTATCGTCCCTGAAAATTTCAACGACGAGCTCGTCGTTTCTGTAGATTTCAATACCGATGCCGTCTCGGGAATTTACATCGCTTGCGACTACAACTCTGTCTTTGGGGAGCGACATAGGCCTTCCATTGGTACATAACGCCAGCGCACAACGGCGCCCTTGGAATGGAGGCGCAGCCGCAATGTAAAGGGCGTCCGGCGGCCGCAGGCCGCGTATTGATGCGCCTTGTTAGAGATTTTGATCAAGATACTCATCCGTTACGCGAACCAAATCCTTCAGAAAGCGAATCACCTTTTCTAGCTCGTCCTTCTTGATCAAATGAGCAGCCGGCGATCCGTTGTTGATTGGTTTTGAGCGATGAACGGCATCTCCGCGCTTTGAAATCCACTGATTTAGCGATTTTCGAGCTTTTTCCGGGGTCACATTTGCCCAAGACCAAGCTGAAGTAACGTCTAACCCAAGATAGTCCTGAAATATCTTTTTGGTCTTGTCTGAAGTTGGGTTATGAAACTGCTTCAGCTCTTGCTGAAGCTTTTTCTGTATGAACTCGCCAACGTAACTTCCCGAAACCACGCTGAGCCTTTTGTCCATAGCTTCGGTGATACGGTCTTCAACGTATGTTTCCCACGCGGTCAGAGCCATGACCAGACCAGCCCGCTTGAGTACTTCAGCGTTTGCTGGTGGTGGGTTGCAGTTGATCGCATCAAAATGAGCAAGGAGCTCTTCTGCGTCTTTGATTCCGTGCTCAAACGAGCTCTTTGCTTGTGACATATTCCCTTCTCTAACGTACGGAGCTAAGCGCCACTCGTGCTTGCACGAGTGTGTGACTTAGCGACTGGTTGTCCAGCAATACACACCGCTCTGCGCAGCAGAGCATGTAAATGCAATGAAAACTCAGGACGGTGGAAAATCGAAAAACTTCGGCGTACCGCTGTATAGAGACTCGGGTCGCTCATAGCTACGCTATGCCCGCCCGAGTCTCTATACAGCGGAATAGCTGCTTTTTCGGCTTTCCGCCACCCTGATTCCTTGCCATTTACAGTTCCACTACTACATTGCGTCATATTGTCTGGGCAACGTTGAATTAAGCCGGGCCGCATTGCGGCATCGGCTTGAATGAATGGTTAGGCAGTGTATAAATACGAAATTTAAAACAGAGCCTTCAAAAATTTATATTCAGCGCTTGACCCTTAAACTCTAAAACAAAATCCTTCGCTTGCTCCAGTGTGTCTGGATACCGCACTCGACACCACAAGCCACCGCCTAAGTCTCTATATATTTTTTGGAATAGAAAGCCATGCTTTGCCAAAAAAGCAACTTTAGCCCACTGCCTATTATCTGACTTCTTTGGCGGGCAAAAACGAGGATCCATTCGAATTGCTTGCCCGCTACAGCTCGGGCATTTCCGAAGAAGAATCTCTTTGTCATTAGGCCTCTTGAATGTGCTCCGACAGGATAAGCACGTGTAGGGAGCCAAGTTGGTGATCGCGTGATTCATAAAGCCTAACAGTGATTAGATGGAATCCATGCTAACGGATAACAGTGGATTCCGTATAACTCCGAACCCGCCCCTAGCCTCAACGAAAAAATCCTTCTCCACCCAACCATTTACCCGAGCTTTTCACCGACACACCGTATTCGCGTGACGTCGATCTATCACGCAGGCGGAAGCTGCCGGTGCCGGCATGGAGCACGGCGGTGGCAACCGTGGAAGTGCGAAGGAGAAGTAAGGTGTAAGGTGCGAAGCAAGACAGCAATTCCCTTTGCCTGCGGAGATGCCCGGAGGGTAACGCGCCGCGCCGGGGGCAAACAACTGACAGGGTGGCACCCTTGCCCTGTACTGCGTTTCCTGCGAAAACGCACGCCTTTTCAATCCCACAGGGCATTCGCCATGAGCAACGAACTGCAGATCGAAGACCTCCAGCCCGGCGACGGCAAGGCCGTGGTCAAGGGCGCGCTGATCACCACCCATTACACCGGCTGGCTGGAAGACGGCACGGTGTTCGATTCCTCGGTGGAGAAGGGTCGCCCGTTCCAGTGTGTGATTGGCACCGGCCGGGTCATCAAGGGCTGGGACCAGGGGCTGATGGGCATGCGCGTGGGCGGCAAGCGCAAGCTGTTCGTGCCGGCCCATCTGGGCTATGGCGAGCGGCAGGTCGGGCGCATTCCGGCCAATGCCAACCTGGTATTCGAGATCGAGCTGCTGGAAGTGCTGACCCGGGACGATTGAGCGCTCCGACACGGAGGGCCCGGAACTGAGCGCGCCCGGCAGGCTCAGAGCTTAGGTCCGCTTCCCGGGGTGGAGGCCTGCGCGCGTCTCCCGCGGGAAGCCTCGCAACCAATGAGCACCGCGACCTGATGAGCGCTCGCCAAGGCGAGACGTTCAGTGCGTCGCGCGCACCGACCGGGATTCATCCATGTACGCTGCCCTCCCCTCGGCCATTTCCCTGTTCCAGGGTGTTGCCCTCCTGCTGCTCGGCACCGGCCTGCTCAATACCCTGATCACCGTGCGCGGACTGGCCGAAGGGTTCTCCGAGAGCCTACTGGGCCTGATGATGTCGGGGTACTTTGCCGGCTACCTGCTCGGTTCCTGGCTGACCGCGCCGCTGATCCGCCGCATCGGTCATATCCGCACCTTCGCCTTCTGCGGCGCCCTGGCCTGCATCATCGCCCTGCTGCACGCCATGGTGGTCAACCCCTGGGCGTGGCTGCTGCTGCGCGTGCTGCTCGGCGTCGCGCTGGTGACCCTGTACATGGTCATCGAGAGCTGGCTGAACGCCGACGCCACCGGCGAGAAACGCGGCCAAGTGTTCGCCGTGTACATGTTCGTCAACCTCGGTGCGCTGACCGTCGCCCAGCAGCTGTTGCAGCTGGGCAGCATCATGACCTTCTTCCTGTTCGCGCTGGCGGCGATCCTGATCAGCGCGGCCACCCTCCCGATCACCCTCACCCGCCATGCCCAACCCACACTGCCCGATGTGCCCAGCATCAGATTGGTGCAACTGGCGCGCAAATCGCCGCTGGCGGTGACCGCCTCCGTGCTGTCGGGCCTGGCGCTCAGCGCCTTCTGGGGCATGGCTCCGGTGTATGCCGGACAACGCGGTTTCGAAACGGCGGACATCGCCTCGCTGATGAGCCTGACGGTGTTGGGCGGCGCGTTGCTGCAGTGGCCGATCGGGCGCCTTTCCGACCGCTACCCGCGCCCGCTGGTGCTGCTGTGGATCACCGGTCTGGCGGCGCTGGTCTCGCTGGCCATGAGCCTGTTGCCGGCCGCCGCGCCACTGTGGGTGGCGGCCTTCCTGTGGGGCGGCCTGAGCTTTTCCACCTATTCGATCGCGGTCACCCACATGATCGACCGCCTGGCCCCCGAGGACGTGCTGGCCGGGTCTTCCGGCATGCTGGTGCTCAACGGCCTGGGCGCGGCCTTCGGGCCGGTGTTGGCCGGTGCGCTGATGCACTGGCTGGGCGCGCCGGGGTTGCCGCTGTACCACACCCTGATCCTGGGCCTGCTGGCGCTGTTCACGCTGCTGCGCATGCACCAGGTGCGCGAGCAGGCCAGGCGCCAGGCCCATCACGTCACCCTGGTGAACACCACGCCCACCGTGCTGGAGATGATGCCGGAAGCCCAGGAGGCCGAGCAGGAAACGGGCGGCGCCGACCTGCAGGACCTGGACGTTGCGGCGCCGGCGGACGAAAAGCCGGCCTGAGTCCTTCGCGGCGCGCAGACCCGACCGAATGTTCGGTGGAGCTATCGCAAGGGGCTATCAATTCACATTTCTTTATTCCAACGGGAATTTTTTCCCGGCGAGCGGCTCATACAGCCCGGCCCTTGCGACGCACGCGTGCATACTCGGCGCGGCAGCAGGAGCCACCCGCCCACCCGGGCGGGGCCAAGGAGCGGCTCGTGAAACGTTACTGGGCGGGAGTGCCCTGGCGTCGGGAGTCGCATGTTCCGTCCGATGCCACGAGGCCAATATGGAAACCATGCCCCAGCAGCGTGCCCTGCGCCGGCTGCGACTCGATCTGCAGCGCCACGGCCTGTATCGCACCCTCTACCTGCTGATGATCAAGGTCATCAACAAGTTCGCCCTGTTCAGAATCCTGCGCGGAATGTACCTGCACCACGTCAACCAGGCGTACCTCGCCTGCCCGGCCGGTTACACCTGCGGCTTTCTCAGCGAGCCACAATTGCGCCGTTACGCCATGGACCCGCGCAACGAGCTGGACGGCGACTTCCTCGACGAGGCGCTGGCCAAGGGCGACCGCTGCTACGCCATTCTGAAGGACGGCTGCCTGGCCGCGTACAGCTGGTACTCCCTGCAGCCGACGCGGATCCATCCGCCGCAACTGCTGCTGGAGTTCGATACCCGCTACGTCTACATGTACAAGGGCATGACCCGCGCCGAACACCGCGGCCTGCGCCTGTACCCGATCGGTATCAACCGCGCCCTGCAGTGGTACCAGCGCTGCGGGAAGGCCGGCCTGGTGGCCTATGTGGAATCGCACAACCTCGACTCGCTCAAGTCCTGCCTGCGCCTGGGCTACCGCATCTTCGGCTCGATCTATGTGCTGCACCTGCTGGGCCGCTACCTGCTGCTCAACACGCGGGGCTGTCGCCGCGAGGGCTTTCGCCTGAAGGAAATCCCGTCCTGCCCCGACGCGCTGGGAGCCAACGAGGCCTGATCCGGCCTGCCTGTCGCCCGGCGTGAACCTTGCCGGGCCGGCGGCGCCCAATGCCGCGACCGCCCGCACAGAGGAAGCACCATGATCGAGGTGCACATCTACCGCTACCACCCGGAGCAGGACCGGGCACCCCGCATGCAGGTGTTCCCGGTGCCGGAGGAGTTCCGCGCACGCATGGTGCTCGACGTGCTGGAGCACCTGCACGAGCTGGACACTTCCCTGGTCTACCGGCGCTCCTGCCGCGAGGGCGTATGCGGCTCGGACGGCATGAACATCAACGGCAAGAATCGCCTGGCCTGCATCACCCCGGTTGCCGAGGTGCTGGACGGGGCGCGCCTGACGATCCGCCCGCTGCCGGGCATGCCGGTGATCCGCGACCTGGTGGTCGACCAGAGCCTGTTCTTCCGCCAGTACGAGCGCATCCGCCCCTGGCTGATCAACGACGAGCCCGCCCCGGCCATCGAGCGCCTGCAATCGCCGGAGCAGCGCGCCCGGTTGGACGGTCTGTACGAGTGCATCCTCTGCGGCTGCTGCACCTCGCAATGCCCGTCCTGGTGGTGGAACCCGGAGAAGTACATCGGCCCGGCGGGGCTGTTGCAGGCCTGGCGCTTCATCGTCGACAGCCGCGACCAGGCCACGGCCGAACGCCTGGCGGCGCTGGACGATCCGTTCAGCCTGTTCCGCTGCCGCAGCATCGGCAACTGCAGCTGGGTGTGCCCGAAGGGCCTCAACCCCATGGGCGCCATCGGGCATATCCGCCGGGAGTTGATGCAGCGCGGCAGCTGACCCGCCACAACGGTCACGATGTCGCAGCCATCCGTACAGCGAGACGTATAGAATGCGCCCCGCCTCGTAGTCGAGGCCGGGCCATACGTGCCCGGGACGTATCTATCCAGGAGTATTTCATGTCCCGTTTCCTCACCGCCTCGCTACTGGCGGGCTGCACCACCCTGGCCTGCGCCCAGGCCAACGCTGCCGACCTGCTGCAGTGGCAGAACAACAGCCTCACCTTCCTGTATGGCGACAACTTCAAGGTCAACCCGGAAAAGCAACAGACCCTGACCTTCGAGCACGCCAGCGGCTGGAGCTTCGGTGATGTGTTCTTCTTCGTCGACACCATCCACTACTCCGATGTGAGCGAAGGCGACGACACCACCTACTACGGCGAATTCTCGCCGCGCCTGTCATTCGGCAAGCTGACCGGCGCCGACCTGAAGGCCGGCCCGGTAACGGACGTACTGCTGGCCGCCACCTACGAGTTCGGCGAAGGCGACATCAAGAACTACCTGATCGGCCCGGGCTTCGACCTGGCCATCCCCGGCTTCGACTACTTCCAGGTCAACCTCTATCGCCGCCACACCGATAGCAGCGTCAAGGGCGATGACGAAGGCCTGTGGCAGATCACCCCCGTGTGGAGCTACACCCTGCCGGTCGGCAACTCCGACCTGGTGATCGACGGATTCATCGACTGGGTGGTCGGCAACGAAGACAACTACCGCAACAACCTGCACTTCAACCCGCAGATCAAGTACGACCTGGGCAAGGCCCTGAGCCTGAGCGCCAAACAGCTGTACGTGGGTATCGAGTACGACTACTGGAAGAACAAGTACGGCATCGAGGACAGCCCTGCCTTCGAGACCGACCAGAACACCGCCAGCCTGCTGGTGAAACTGCACTTCTGAGTCGTAGGGCGGTCCGCGCTTTTCGGGCCGCCAATGAGGCACGCACCACCGCAAAGAGCCGGCATCACGCCGGCTCTTTTCGTTAGCGCCGACGTGTCGGCGGCCCGCAACAGGCATGCCGACGCCGATGCGGCAAAAAGCCACTTTTGGCTGACGAGCCTGGCGGCACAATATCCATGTCCATTGTCAGGCTATTGCACTGCGGGCCCGGCAATGAACTGGAACATGGACGATGGCCTCAACCCAGGTAACCCGAGATGGATCACTCCCCCCACAACGTGCGCTGCAAGCAATGCGGTCGGCTCATGGTGCCGCGCGTTCATCACGGCCACAGCGAATGCCCGTTCTGCCTCAGCCCGAACTGGGACCAGGAACGCAGCGCTTTTGAACTGAAGTTCTTCGCCCTGATGCTGATCTTCAGCAGTCTGTTGCTGATCGCCGCGCGCCCGGCCGTCTGCCCGCTCGCGCTGCTGCTGGTGGGGCTGGGCCTGTGGATCCTGCGCAAGGCCAACGTCCTCAAGGATTGTTCGCCGCGCCAGGCCCTGCGCCTGCTGTTCAGGCGCTGACGCCGCGCAGGTGCCGGCGCAGCCAGTCGGCGCCGCTGACCAGGCTGATGCCCGCCAGCACCAGCGCGGTGCCGATCAGGAAGCCGGCAGTGAGCGGCTCATCGAGAATCAGCACCCCGAACAGCACGCCGAACAACGGCGTCATGAAGGACAGCACCGCCAGTTGCGAGGCCAGGTAACGGCGCATCAGCCAGAACCAGGCGAAATAGCTGAATGAGGAGACGATCACGCCCTGGAACAGCACGCTGGCCACGGCGATCGCGGTGACGTTCAGCGGTTCGAACGCGCCGAGCATCACGGCGAAGCCCAGCAACAGCACGGCGGACACCGCCAACTGATAGAACAGGGTCAGCCCCGGCGGCGCCTCGGAAAGGCTGGAGCAGCGTACCGCCACGGTGGTCATGCCCCAGGCGAAACCCGCCAGCAGGGCGAACAGATCACCCAGCCATTGCGCGTCGCCACCGCCCTCGCCGCTCAGCCCGAAGGCGATTGCCAGCCCCGTGAAGCACAGGCCGATGCCCAGCCATTGCAGCGGGTTCAGGCGCTCGCCGGGCAGCAGCAGGTGCAGGGTCAGCGCCGAGAAGATCGGCGAGGTGTACAGAAACACCGCCATGCGCGACGCCGTGGTGTGCCGCAGGCCCAGGGCGATGAACAAAAATTCCAGGGCGAACAGCCCGCCGGCCAGCAGGCCTGGCAACCAGGTGAACGACACCTGGCGCCAGTCGTCCCGACGCAGCATGAGCGTGGCCACCAGCAGCGCGGCAATGGTTGAGCGCAGCAGCACCTGCAGCAGGGTCGACAGGTCCGGCGCGGCCAGCTTGATCGCCACCTGCTGAAAGCCCCACAGGGCGCACAGCAGCACCATCAGCTGGACCAGGAACCCATCCGCGCCTTTGCGGGCCACGCTCATGCCGACCTCCCGATCACCCATAAAAAAACGGAGCCCGGGCGGCTCCGTTCAGTCGGCGCGCATCATTCCAGAACGACTGGCGGTTGCCAATCACCCGGCGACTCACAGCGGCTTGCCGGGGTCGTCCCAGAACGGGCGGCTCGCCTCCCGCTCGGCATCCGCGCGGCTCAGGCCGATGTCCTTGAGCATGGCATCGCTCAGTGAAGCGAGCTGGTGACGCTGGTCGTGCAGCGTCTTCCAGCGCCGCAGCTGGCGCAGCAGTCGCTGGGCGCGATGGAGTAGGGAAATGGCCTCTTCCCGAGGTGTGTGCAGGACGTCCATGACGACGTGTGAAGTTTTCATCGGTCTGCCCTCCCGTGGGGTTGGCGACAGTCTTGCGCCAGGCCTACGATCAATCCAACGAATGTTTCTGATGCCTCACATCTCGGAGATTGATCAATGGCCCACTATCCCGCCATCGATACCGAACTGCTACGCAGCTTCGTGGCCATCGCCGATCACGGCGGCTTCACCCGCGCGGCGGAGTCGGTGAACCGCACCCAGTCGGCGATCAGCATGCAGATGAAACGCCTGGAGGAAGACGTGCTGCAGCGCCGGCTGTTCGAGCGCGACGGGCGCCAGGTGCGGCTGACCGCCGAGGGCCAGGTGCTGCTCGGCTACGCGCGGCGCATTCTCAAGCTGCATGGGGAAGTCATGAATACCCTGCGCGAGCCGCACATGGTCGGCGCGGTGCGCATCGGCACGCCGGACGACTACGTGATGCGCTTTCTGCCCGGCATCCTGTCGCGCTTCGCGCAGAGCTATCCGATGGTGCAGGTGGAGGTGCACTGCGACCCGTCCGCGCGTCTGCTGCAGCGCCAGGATCTGGACCTGACCATCGTCACCCGCCAGCCCGGCGAGGAGATCGGCCAGTTGCTGCGCCAGGACCGCATGCTGTGGGTGGGCGCGCCGGGCTTCGATGTGTATGCCCAGCGGCCGATACCGCTGGCCATGTTCAACGAGGACTGCTTCTGCCGCGCCTGGGCCTGCAACGCGCTGGATGCGCGGGAAATCGACTACCGGGTCGCCTACACCAGCCCGAGCCTGGCGGCGATCCTGGCCATCGTCAGCGCCGGCCTGGCGATCAGCGCGCAGATGCAGAGCGTGATCCCCACGGAGCTGCGCGTGCTGGATGCCGGCAGCGGCCTGCCGGAGCTACCCGCCTCCAGCATCGTGCTGCTGCGCAACCGCAGCCGCAGCAACCCGGTGACCGAAACCATGGCCGAACATATCGTCGAAGGCTTCCGGCTGTAGGGAGCCGGCGTAGGGTGGACAACGCCTTCCTTGTCCACCGAGGTGCCCCACCGCGGCCAGATAAAGCACTGACGTTCTACGTCTACCCGCACCGGGGTTCCAGCCAGGCGTAGGGTGGACAACGTTTTCCTTGTCCACCGAGGAGCCCCCACCGCGGCCAGATAAAGCACTGCCCGCCCTACCGTCGCGACTTCACACCTTGAACGCCAGCCCCACCGCGCACACCACCAGGAAACCGCAGAACAGCAGCTTGAGCCGCCGCTCCGGCAGGCCATAGGCGATCTTCACGCCCCAGCTGATGCTGAGCAGGCCGCCGATGGCCAGGGGAATACCCATCGCCCAGTTCACCTGTTCATGCCAGGCGTAGCTGACCAGCGTCACCGAGGTACTGGGAATGGCCAGGGCCAGCGACAATCCCTGCGCCATCACCTGGGTGGTGCCGAACACGCTGGTCAGCACCGGCGTGGCCACCACCGCCCCGCCCACGCCGAGCAGGCCGCCGGCCAGGCCGGCCACCGCGCCCA
>NZ_JBOY01000056.1:0-33387 GCF_000647775.1 Pseudomonas sp. RL
GGGTGACAACATCAAGATGACCGTCACCCTGATCGCTCCGATCGCCATGGAAGATGGCCTGCGTTTCGCGATTCGCGAAGGCGGCCGTACCGTTGGCGCCGGCGTGGTTGCCAAGATCCTCGAGTAATCGGGGAACTGCGCAAAAAGGGCCCTTCGGGGCCCTTTTTGTTTGACTGATCAAAGATTGACACCCCCTGGGGGCATCCGTACAATTGCGCCTCCTTTTAACGGGCGTAGTCCGTCCGTTGGGGATGGCAAATTGGAGTCTGAGGTCAAAATGCAAAACCAACAAATCCGTATTCGGTTGAAGGCTTTTGACCATCGCCTGATCGATCAATCCACCCAGGAAATCGTGGAAACCGCGAAACGTACTGGGGCTCAGGTGCGTGGTCCGATTCCTCTGCCTACCCGCAAGGAGCGGTACACTGTGCTGATCTCTCCGCACGTCAACAAAGACGCGCGCGATCAGTATGAAATTCGTACCCACAAGCGCGTGCTGGACATCGTTCAGCCGACCGACAAAACCGTCGATGCGCTGATGAAGCTCGATCTTGCGGCTGGCGTGGAAGTGCAGATCAGCCTCGGCTAAAACCTCCCGGTTTTAGTCGTGTAACGCTCTGAAATGGGCGGCCATAGCGGGTGAAAGCCCCGTACACTCATGAGGTTTTACAACATGACTATTGGTGTAGTCGGTCGTAAGTGCGGCATGACCCGCATTTTCACCGAGGAAGGTGTCTCTATTCCGGTTACGGTCATCGAGATCGAGCCGAATCGCGTCACCCAGTTCAAGAACGAAGAGAGCGATGGCTATCGTGCCGTGCAGGTGACTGTCGGCGAGCGTCGCGCTTCCCGCGTGACCAAGGCTCAAGCCGGTCACTTCGCCAAGGCAAATGTCGCTGCTGGTCGTGCCGTCCTGGAATTCCGTCTTGAAGACGGCGAGTACCAGGCTGGTGATGAGATCAAGGCGGAAATTTTCCAGGCTGGTCAGCTGGTGGATGTCACCGGTCAGTCCAAGGGTAAAGGCTTTGCCGGTACCATCAAGCGCTGGAACTTCCGTGGTCAGGACAACACCCACGGCAACTCCGTCTCCCACCGCGTTCCGGGTTCCATTGGCCAGTGCCAGACTCCTGGTCGTGTTTTCAAGGGCAAGAAGATGTCCGGTCATCTCGGCGCTGAGCGCGTGACCGTGCAGTCCCTGGAAGTGGTGCGCGTCGATGCCGAACGTAACCTGCTGCTGGTCAAGGGTGCCGTTCCGGGCGCTACCGGTGGCGACGTTATCGTCCGTCCGGCTGTCAAGGCGTAAGGGGAGAAACTGAGATGCAATTGAATGTAAATGGCGCTCAGGCGATCGAAGTTTCCGATCGTATCTTCGGCGGTGAGTTCAACGAGACCCTGGTACACCAGGCAGTCGTGGCCTACATGGCTGGCGGCCGTCAAGGCACCCGCGCCCAGAAGACCCGTGCTGAAGTTTCTGGTGGCGGTGCCAAGCCGTTCCGTCAGAAGGGTACTGGTCGTGCTCGCGCCGGTTCCATCCGCAGCCCCATCTGGCGCAGCGGCGGCGTGACCTTTGCTGCCAAGCCGCAGGATCACTCCCAGAAGCTCAACAAGAAGATGTACCGCGCCGCCATGCGCTCCATCCTTGCTGAGCTGGCTCGTACCGATCGCCTGGTCGTGGTTGAAGAGTTCTCGGTCGATGCTCCGAAGACCAAGGGTCTGCTGAGCAAGCTGGGCGGTCTGAACCTGTCCGATGTACTGATCGTTACCGATGCGGTCGATCAAAACCTGTACCTGGCTGCGCGTAACCTGCCGCACGTCGACGTTCGCGACGTCCAGGGCAGCGATCCGGTCAGCCTGATTGCCTACGACAAGGTGCTGATCACCGTGTCGGCGGTGAAGAAATTCGAGGAGCTGCTGGGATGAACCAGGAACGCGTATTCAAAGTACTGCTCGGCCCGCACATCTCCGAGAAGGCCACTGTCCTGGCTGACAGCAAGAAGCAGTTCATTTTCAAGGTTGCCACCGATGCAACCAAGCTGGAAATCAAGAAGGCCGTCGAAGTCCTTTTCAACGTCAAGGTCGCTGGTGTCCGCACTGTCAACGTGCAGGGCAAGACCAAGCGCACCATGCGTGGTATGGGCAAGCGCAACGACTGGAAGAAGGCGTACATCGCTCTCCAGCCGGGTCAAGATCTCGATTTCGCCAGCAGCGCTGAGTAAAGGGGTGCATCATGGCAATCGTTAAATGCAAACCGACTTCTGCTGGTCGCCGCTTTGTCGTCAAGGTGGTCAACCAGGATCTGCACAAGGGCGCTCCGTACGCTCCGCTGGTCGAAAAGCAGTCCAAGTCCGGCGGTCGTAACAACAACGGCCGTATCACCACTCGCCACGTTGGCGGTGGTCACAAGCAGCACTACCGTCTGGTCGACTTCCGCCGCAACAAGGATGGCATTCCTGCCATCGTCGAGCGCGTGGAATACGATCCGAACCGTACTGCCCACATCGCGCTGCTGAAATATGCCGACGGTGAGCGTCGCTACGTCATCGCGCCGAAGGGCATCAGTGCCGGTGACCAGCTGATCTCTGGCGCCCATGCGCCGATCAAGCCCGGCAACACCCTGCCGCTGCGCAACATTCCGGTGGGTTCCACCATCCACTGCATCGAGCTCAAGCCGGGCAAGGGCGCTCAGCTCGCTCGTTCGGCAGGTGCATCGGTTCAGCTGGTCGCTCGCGAAGGTGCTTACGTCACCGTCCGCCTGCGTTCCGGTGAAATGCGCAAGATTCTGGCCGAGTGCCGCGCGACCCTGGGCGAAGTCTCGAACCACGAGCACAGCCTGCGTTCGCTGGGTAAGGCCGGCGCCAAGCGCTGGAAGGGTATCCGTCCGACCGTTCGCGGTGTGGCCATGAACCCTGTTGATCACCCGCATGGTGGTGGTGAAGGTCGTACTTCCGGTGGTCGTCATCCGGTGTCGCCGTGGGGCTTCCCGACCAAGGGTAAGAAGACCCGTACCAACAAGCGCACCGACAACATGATCGTCCGTCGCCGTAAGTAACTAGAGGGATACGACTGTGCCGCGTTCTCTGAAAAAAGGTCCTTTTATCGATCTTCACCTGTTGAAGAAGGTCGAAGTGGCGGTGGAAAAGAACGATCGTAAGCCGGTGAAAACCTGGTCGCGCCGTTCCATCGTTCTGCCGCAAATGGTTGGTCTGACCATCGCTGTCCACAACGGCCGCCAGCATGTGCCGGTGCTCGTCAACGAGGACATGGTTGGCCACAAACTGGGCGAGTTCGCCGCTACCCGCACCTACCGCGGGCATGCTGCGGACAAGAAAGCCAAGCGCTAAGGGGTAAGGAACGATGGAAGTAGCCGCTAAGCTGTCGGGCGCTCGCATCTCCGCCCAGAAAGCCCGCTTGGTCGCCGACCAGATCCGCGGGAAGAAGGTGGGCGAAGCGCTCAACCTGCTGGCTTTCAGCAACAAGAAAGCCGCCGAGATCATCAAGAAAGTGCTGGAGTCGGCCGTGGCCAACGCCGAGCACAACGAAGGCGCCGACGTGGACGACCTGAAGGTCTCCACCGTCTTCGTCAACGAAGGGCGTTCGCTGAAGCGTATCATGCCGCGTGCCAAGGGCCGTGCTGATCGCATCGTCAAGCGGTCTTGCCATATCACTGTCAAGGTTGCGGACAAGTAAGGGGTCGATCAGATGGGTCAGAAAGTACATCCCATTGGCATTCGCCTGGGCATCGTCAAGGAGCACACCTCCGTCTGGTACGCAGATAAGCGTCAGTACGCCGACTATCTGCTGGCCGACCTGAAGGTTCGTGAGTATCTCCAGGACAAACTAAAAAACGCGTCCGTTAGCCGCATCGACATCGCTCGTCCGGCTCAGACCGCACGCATCACCATCCACACCGCTCGTCCCGGCATCGTGATCGGCAAGAAGGGTGAGGATGTTGAGAAGCTGCGTCAGGACCTGACCAAGCAAATGGGTGTGCCCGTGCACATCAACATCGAGGAAATCCGCAAGCCGGAACTCGATGCCATGCTGGTTGCACAGAGCGTGGCTCAGCAGCTGGAGCGTCGTGTCATGTTCCGTCGCGCGATGAAGCGTGCGGTGCAGAGCGCAATGCGTATTGGTGCCAAGGGCATCAAGATCCAGGTGAGCGGTCGTCTGGGTGGTGCGGAAATCGCGCGCACCGAATGGTATCGCGAAGGTCGTGTGCCTCTGCACACCCTGCGCGCCGACATTGACTACGCCACTTACGAAGCGCACACCACCTACGGTGTGATCGGTGTCAAGGTTTGGATCTTCAAGGGTGAGGTCATTGGCGGCCGCACCGAAGAGCTGAAGCCGCAAGCGCCCGCTCCTCGTAAAGCTGCCAAGAAATAAGGAGTACGCATCATGTTGCAACCCAAGCGTACGAAGTTCCGCAAGCAGATGACCGGTCACAACCGTGGCCTGGCTCAACGCGGTAGCAAAGTCAGCTTCGGCGAGTTTGCACTGAAATCCGTGAGCCGCGGTCGCCTGACTGCACGTCAGATCGAAGCTGCACGTCGTGCACTGACTCGTCACGTGAAGCGTGGCGGCAAGATCTGGATCCGCGTGTTCCCCGACAAGCCTGTTACCAAGAAGCCCCTCGAAGTTCGTATGGGTAAAGGTAAGGGTAGCGTCGAGTACTGGGTAGCCCAGATTCAGCCGGGCAAGGTGCTCTACGAGATCGAGGGTGTTTCCGAAGAGTTGGCGCGCGAGGCTTTCGCACTGGCCGCTGCAAAGCTGCCCCTCGCCACCACCTTTGTTAAGCGGACGGTGATGTGATGAAAGCGAACGAACTTCGTGGAAAAACGGCGCAGGAGCTGAACGAGCAGCTGCTCGGCCTGCTGCGCGATCAGTTCAATCTGCGTATGCAGAAGGCAACTGGTCAGCTGGGGCAGTCTCACCTGCTCAAGCAAGTGAAGCGCGACATCGCTCGCGTCAAGACTGTGCTCAACCAGCAGGCAGGTGAGTAATCATGGCTGAAGCTCAGAAAACCGTCCGTACGCTGACCGGCCGTGTCGTCAGCGACAAGATGGACAAGTCCATCACCGTTCTGATCGAGCGTCGCGTCAAGCACCCGATCTACGGCAAATATGTGAAGCGTTCGACCAAACTGCACGCCCACGACGAAACCAATCAGTGCCGCATCGGCGACCTGGTCACCATTCGCGAGACCCGTCCGGTTTCCAAGACCAAGTCCTGGGCGCTGGTTGAAGTCGTAGAGCGCGCAGCGGAAGTCTAAGGACTAGGGGTCGGAGAAATTTTATGATTCAGACTCAATCCATGCTCGACGTCGCTGACAACAGCGGTGCTCGTCGTGTTATGTGCATCAAGGTCCTGGGTGGTTCGCACCGTCGTTATGCCGGTATTGGCGACATCATCAAGGTCACCGTGAAAGAAGCGATTCCGCGCGGTAAGGTCAAGAAAGGCCAGGTCATGACTGCCGTGGTCGTGCGTACCCGTCATGGTGTGCGTCGTCCCGACGGTTCGATCATCCGCTTCGATGGCAACGCCGCGGTTCTGCTGAACAACAAGCAGGAGCCGATCGGCACCCGTATCTTCGGGCCGGTGACTCGTGAACTGCGTACCGAGAAGTTCATGAAGATCGTCTCGCTCGCCCCCGAAGTGCTGTAAGGAGAAGCCGTCATGCAAAAGATTCGTCGTGACGACGAGATCATCGTCATCGCCGGCAAAGACAAGGGCAAGCGTGGCAAGGTGCTCAAGGTGCTGGCAGACGACCGTCTGGTCGTCGCTGGCGTCAACCTGGTGAAGCGCCACACCAAGCCGAACCCGATGCTGGGCGTTCAAGGCGGTATCGTCGAGAAAGAAGCGCCGCTGCACGTGTCCAACGTTGCAATCTTCAATGCTGAAACCAACAAGGCTGACCGCGTTGGCTTCAAGGTTGAAGACGGCAAGAAAATTCGTGTCTTCAAGTCCACCCAGAAGCCGGTTGGCGCTTGAGAAGAGCAGGTAGAAACCAATGGCACGACTCAAAGAGATCTACCGGAACCAGATTGCGCCTCAGCTGAAGGACGACCTTAAGCTGGCCAACGTGATGGAAGTTCCGCGCATCACCAAGATCACCCTGAACATGGGGCTGGGCGAAGCGATCGGCGACAAGAAAGTCATCGAGAACGCGGTAGCTGATCTGGAAAAGATCACCGGCCAGAAGCCGGTGGTCACCTACGCTCGCAAGTCCATCGCCGGCTTTAAGGTCCGCGAGGGCTGGCCGATCGGGGTCAAGGTCACCCTGCGCAGCGATCGCATGTACGAGTTCCTGGACCGTCTGCTGTCCATTTCCCTGCCGCGTGTGCGTGACTTCCGCGGCCTGAATGCCAAGTCCTTCGATGGTCGTGGCAACTACAGCATGGGTGTGAAAGAGCAGATCATTTTCCCGGAAATCGATTACGACAAGATCGATGCTCTGCGTGGTCTGGACATCACCCTGACTACCACTGCCCGTAACGACGACGAAGGTCGCGCGCTTCTGCGTGCCTTCAAGTTCCCGTTCCGCAACTGATCTGGAGTAGGCAATGGCCAAACAGAGCATGAAGAACCGTGAGCTGAAGCGTCAGCAAACGGTTGCCAAGTACGCCAAGAAGCGTGCCGAGCTGAAAGCTATCATCGCCAACCCGAACTCCACTCCGGAAGCGCGTTGGGAAGCCCAGGTAGCCCTGCAGAAGCAGCCGCGCGACGCCAGCGCTGCTCGCCTGCGCAATCGCTGCCGTCTGACCGGCCGTCCGCACGGTGTGTACCGTAAGTTCGGTCTGTCCCGTAACATGCTGCGTGAAGCGGCCATGCGCGGTGACGTACCTGGTCTGGTCAAGGCCAGCTGGTAAGCAGTCTGCGAGGAGTTCGCTCCTCGCTCTGGCTCTCAGATCAAGCCCCTTTCGGGGCTTGATTTGTTTTTGAGCAATCTCTAGAATTGCCGGCTCGCCAGAGCCCGGCATTTAGCCGTTACGGTCTCTGGCGCTCCAGGCGCCGAAAGGCCGTTTTTTTGTTTAGGAGCATCAAGCCCATGAGTATGCAGGACCCGTTAGCGGACATGCTAACTCGTATCCGTAATGCCCAGATGGCTGAAAAGTCCGTCGTAAGCATGCCGTCCTCCAAGCTGAAGGTGGCAGTTGCCAACGTTCTGAAGAACGAAGGTTACATTGCGGGTTACCAGGTGAGCAGCGAAGCCAAGCCGCTGCTGACCATCGAGCTGAAGTATTTCGAAGGCCGTCCGGTCATTGAAGAGCTCAAGCGCACCAGCCGTCCCGGCCTGCGTCAGTACAAGTCCGTCGATCAGCTGCCGAAAGTGCGTGGTGGTCTGGGCGTCTCGATCGTTTCCACCAACAAGGGTGTGATGACTGATCGTGCTGCTCGCGCTGCCGGTGTCGGTGGCGAAGTCCTCTGCACCGTATTCTAAGGGGGTTTAAGCATGTCTCGCGTTGCTAAAAACCCCGTCAAGCTGCCTGCGGGTGTTGAAGTCAAGCTGAACGGTCAGCTGTTGTCGGTCAAGGGTGCCAAGGGCGCTCTCGAGCTGAAGCTGCATCCGTCGGTTGAAGTCATTCAGGATTCCGGAGAGCTGCGCTTTGCTGCTCGCAATGGCGATCAGCAGACTCGCGCCATGACCGGTACCACCCGTGCGCTGGTCAACAACATGGTCCTCGGTGTCAGCCAGGGCTTCGAGCGCAAGCTCCAGCTCGTTGGTGTGGGCTACAAGGCTCAGGCCAAGGGCAAGGTGCTCAACCTCGCGCTCGGCTTCTCGCATCCGATCGACTACGAGCTGCCGGAAGGCATCGTTGCCGAGACCCCCAACCAGACCGACATCGTTCTGAAGGGTATCGACAAGCAACTGCTCGGTCAGGTTGCCGCCGAAATCCGCGACTTCCGTCGTCCCGAGCCGTACAAGGGCAAGGGCGTGCGTTATGCAGACGAAGTCGTCCTTCGCAAAGAAGCCAAGAAGAAGTAGGGCATAGCAAATGAGCGAAAAGAAAGAAACTCGTCTGCGTCGCGCTCGCAAGGCACGCCTGAAAATGCGCGAACTGGAAGTCGTACGCCTCTGCGTGTACCGCTCTTCCCAGCACATCTACGCCCAGGTCATCTCGGCCGATGGCGGCAAGGTCCTGGCTTCCGCCTCGACCCTGGACAAAGAACTGCGCGACGGTGCCACTGGCAACGTCGAGGCGGCCAAGAAGGTTGGTCAGCTGGTAGCCGAGCGTGCCAAGGCCGCTGGTGTCACCCAGGTGGCGTTCGACCGTTCTGGCTTCAAGTACCACGGCCGCGTCCAGGCGCTGGCTGATGCTGCTCGTGAAGGCGGGCTGGAGTTCTAAGTTATGGCAAATCACGAGCAAAAGCGCGATCGCGACAACCGCGACAACCGCGAAGAAGCACGCGACGAAGGCTACATCGAGAAGCTGGTTCAGGTGAATCGCGTTGCCAAGACCGTTAAGGGCGGCCGCATCTTCACCTTCACCGCGCTGACCGTTGTTGGTGATGGCAAGGGTCGTGTCGGTTTCGGTCGCGGCAAGTCCCGCGAAGTACCGGCCGCCATTCAGAAGGCCATGGAAGCGGCTCGCCGCAACATGATCCAGGTCGACCTGAACGGCACCACCCTGCAGTACCCGCTGAAGTCTGCTCATGGCGCCTCCAAGGTGTACATGCAGCCGGCCTCCGAAGGTACCGGTGTGATCGCTGGTGGTGCCATGCGCGCCATCCTGGAAGTCGCGGGCGTGCAGAACGTCCTGGCCAAGTGCTATGGCTCCACCAACCCGGTGAACGTGGTTCAGGCCACCTTCAAGGGTCTGAAGGCCATGCAGGCTCCGGCCAGCGTTGCAGCCAAGCGTGGCAAGAGTGTCGAGGAGATCCTCTAACCATGGCTAACACTGTCAAAGTCACCCTCGTCAAGAGCGTGAACGGCCGCCTGGCCAACCACAAGGCGTGCGTCAAGGGCCTCGGTCTGCGTCGCATCGGTCATACCGTCGAGATCCAGGACACTCCTGAAAACCGCGGCATGATCAACAAGGCCTACTATCTGCTGCGTGTGGAGGGCTAACCATGAAACTGAATGATCTGCGCTCCGCGCCCGGCGCCCGTCGCGAAAAGCACCGCCCCGGTCGTGGTATCGGTAGCGGCCTGGGCAAGACCGGTGGTCGCGGCCACAAGGGCCAGACCTCCCGTACCGGCGGCACCATCGCTCCCGGTTTCGAGGGTGGCCAGCAGCCGCTGCACCGTCGTCTGCCGAAGTTCGGCTTCGTCTCCCTGAAGGCCCTGGATCGCGCTGAAGTGCGTACTTCCGAGCTGGCCAAGGTGGAAGGTGACGTCGTGACTCTGCAGGCGCTGAAGGATGCCAACGTCATCAACCAGAACGTGCAGCGTGTCAAAGTCATGCTGTCCGGCGAGGTTGGTCGCGCTGTTACCCTGAAGGGCATCGCCGCCACCAAGGGTGCGCGTGCGGCTATCGAAGCAGCTGGCGGTAAGATCGAGGACTAAATGGCTAAGCAAGGTGCTCTCTCTGCGCTAAGCAACGGCGGGTTGTCCGAGCTGTGGGCTCGGCTGCGCTTCCTGTTCCTGGCGATCATCGTCTACCGAATTGGTGCGCATATCCCGGTTCCCGGGATCAATCCTGACCGTCTGGCGGAGCTCTTCCGTCAGAATGAGGGGACCATTCTTAGCCTGTTCAACATGTTTTCCGGCGGTGCGCTGGAGCGGATGAGCATCTTTGCGCTGGGGATCATGCCGTACATCTCGGCGTCGATCATCATGCAGCTGATGACCGCTGTCAGCCCGCAGCTGGAGCAGTTGAAGAAGGAAGGTGAATCTGGCCGTCGCAAGATCAGCCAGTACACCCGCTACGGCACCCTGGTGCTGGCCATCGTGCAAGCCATTGGCATGTCCGTTGGCCTGGCGAGCCAGGGTGTGGCTTTCGCGACCGACTTCGGCTTCTACTTCGTGGCCATCACCACGTTCGTAGCTGGCGCCATGTTCATGATGTGGCTCGGCGAACAGATCACCGAACGGGGTGTCGGCAACGGCATCTCCATGTTGATCTTCGCCGGCATCGTGGCGGGCTTGCCGTCGGCCATCGGTCAGTCGTTCGAGTCGGCTCGGCAGGGCGACATCAACATCTTCGCTCTGCTGGTCATCGGCCTGCTGGCCGTACTGATCATCGGTTTCGTGGTGTTCATCGAGCGTGGCCAGCGCCGTATTGCGGTGCACTACGCCAAGCGTCAGCAGGGCCGCAAGGTCTTCGCCGCGCAGACCAGCCACCTGCCGTTGAAGGTGAACATGGCGGGCGTTATTCCGGCCATCTTCGCCAGCAGCATCCTGTTGTTCCCGGCTTCGCTGGGTCAGTGGTTCGGTCAGTCCGAGAGCATGGGCTGGCTGCAGGATGTTTCTCAGTCGATCGCTCCGGGCCAGCCGCTGAACATCTTGCTGTTTAGTGCAGGGATCATCTTCTTCTGCTTCTTCTATACGGCGCTGATGTTCAATCCGAAGGACGTAGCGGAGAACCTGAAGAAGTCTGGTGCCTTTATCCCGGGTATCCGTCCGGGTGAGCAGTCGGCGCGCTACATCGATGGCGTCCTGACCCGCTTGACCATGTTCGGTGCTCTGTACATGACGGCTGTGTGTCTGCTGCCCCAGTTCCTGGTGGTGGCCGCCAACGTGCCGTTCTACCTTGGCGGGACCTCGCTGCTGATCGTGGTCGTGGTGGTCATGGACTTTATGTCTCAAGTCCAGTCCCATCTCGTCTCGCACCAGTACGATTCCCTGATGAAGAAAGCCAACCTGAAGGGCTATGGCAGCGGCATGCTCCGCTGACCTGGTTGCCGTAAGGTTCTAGGAGTTACTGATGAAAGTTCGTGCATCGGTCAAGAAGCTGTGCCGTAACTGCAAGATCGTGCGTCGCGACGGCGTCGTGCGCGTGATCTGCAAGGCGGAGCCGCGCCACAAGCAGCGCCAAGGCTGATTGTGATCCAGCGTCAATAGCCCGGCAGCTAGTGTGCTGCCGGGTTGAACATTTGCTATTACAGCGCTAATATCGCGCGCCCTATTTCTTGGCTTCCGGGGCGTCGGTAGCTGTCAATTGGAGTCCACACTGAATGGCCCGTATTGCAGGCGTCAACATTCCAGATAACAAGCACACTGTTATCTCGCTGACCTACATCTACGGTGTTGGTCGCACCACTGCACAGCAAATCTGTGCCACCACCGGCGTGAATCCGGCGGTGAAGATCAAGGATCTCTCCGACGAGCAGCTCGAGCAGCTCCGCGGCGAAGTCGCCAAGCTCACCACTGAAGGTGACCTGCGCCGTGAGATCAACATGAACATCAAGCGTCTGATGGACCTCGGTTGCTACCGCGGTCTGCGCCATCGTCGCGGTCTGCCGGTACACGGTCAGCGTACCAAGACCAACGCGCGTACCCGTAAGGGCCCGCGTAAGCCGATCCGCAAGTAATCGCTTAGGAATTTGATCATGGCAAAACCTGCTGCTCGTCCTCGCAAGAAGGTCAAAAAGACGGTGGTTGATGGCATCGCCCACATCCACGCTTCTTTCAACAACACCATCGTGACCATCACTGACCGTCAGGGCAACGCGTTGTCCTGGGCCACCTCCGGTGGTTCCGGTTTCCGTGGTTCCCGTAAGTCCACTCCGTTCGCTGCCCAGGTGGCTGCCGAGCGCGCCGGCCAGGCTGCGCTGGAGTACGGTCTGAAGAACCTCGATGTGAACGTCAAGGGCCCGGGCCCGGGCCGCGAATCCGCAGTCCGCGCACTGAACGCCTGCGGTTACAAGATCGCCAGCATCACCGACGTGACGCCCATCCCGCACAACGGGTGCCGTCCGCCGAAGAAGCGTCGCGTGTAATAGGAGACAGTGAGAAATGGCTCGTTACATTGGTCCCAAATGCAAACTGTCTCGCCGTGAAGGCACCGACCTGTTCCTGAAGAGCGGTGCTCGCGCACTGGACTCCAAGTGCAAGGCCGAACAGGCTCCCGGCCAGCACGGCCTGCGTCGCGGTCGTCTGTCCGATTACGGCACCCAGCTGCGTGAAAAGCAGAAAGTGCGTCGCATCTACGGCGTTCTCGAGCGTCAGTTCAGCGGTTATTACAAGGAAGCTGCCCGTCGCAAGGGCGCTACCGGCGAAAACCTGCTGCAACTGCTCGAGTGCCGTCTGGACAACGTCGTCTACCGCATGGGCTTTGGTGCCACCCGCGCCGAATCCCGTCAGTTGGTGTCGCACAAGTCCATCACCGTCAACGGTCAGACCGTGAACATCCCGTCCTACCAGGTGAAAGCCGGTGACGTGGTTGCTGTTCGCGAGAAGTCCAAGAACCAGCTGCGTATTGCCCAAGCTCTCGAGCTGGCGGCTCAGCGTGGCCGTGCCGAATGGCTTGAAGTAGACGCAGAGAAGAAGTCGGGCGTGTTCAAGAGCGTTCCGGCCCGTTCTGACCTGTCCGCCGACATCAACGAAAACCTGATTGTCGAGCTCTACTCCAAGTAAGGGCTAGAAAATAGGTGCATCCATGCAGAGTTCGGTAAATGAGTTCCTGACCCCGCGTCATATTGACGTTCAGGCGGTCAGTCCGACCCGCGCCAAGATCACGCTCGAGCCTCTCGAGCGTGGCTTTGGCCATACCTTGGGCAACGCGCTGCGTCGCATCCTGTTGTCCTCCATGCCTGGCTGTGCAGTGGTCGAGGCCGAGATTGATGGCGTGCTCCACGAGTACAGCGCCATCGAAGGCGTTCAGGAAGATGTCATCGAGATCCTCCTGAACCTGAAGGGCCTGGCTATCAAGCTGCACGGCCGCGATGAAGTAACGCTGAGCCTTTCCAAGAAGGGCCCGGGCGTGGTCACCGCCGCCGATATTCAGCTGGATCACGATGTCGAAATCGTCAACGGCGACCACGTGATCGCTCATCTGGCGGACAACGGTTCCCTGAACATGAAGCTCAAGGTGGCGCGCGGTCGTGGTTACGTCCCGGCCGACGCCCGCCAGAGCGACGAAGACGAAAGCCGCAGCATTGGTCGTCTGCAGCTTGACGCTTCCTTCAGCCCGGTCCGTCGTATCGCTTACGTGGTGGAAAACGCCCGCGTCGAGCAGCGTACCAACCTGGACAAGCTGGTCATCGACCTGGAAACCAACGGCACCCTCGATCCCGAGGAATCCATCCGTCGCGCCGCGACCATCCTGCAGCAGCAGCTGGCCGCGTTCGTCGATCTGAAGGGTGATGCGGAGCCGGTGGTGGTGGAGCAGGAAGACGAGATCGATCCGATCCTGCTGCGCCCGGTTGACGACCTGGAGCTGACCGTCCGTTCGGCCAACTGCCTCAAGGCAGAAAACATCTACTACATCGGTGACCTGATCCAGCGCACCGAGGTCGAGCTGTTGAAGACGCCGAACCTGGGCAAGAAGTCCCTGACCGAAATCAAGGACGTTCTGGCTTCTCGTGGTCTGTCCCTCGGTATGCGCCTCGATAACTGGCCGCCGGCAAGTCTGAAGAAGGACGATAAGGCCACCGCCTGATCGTCCCCAGTCACCGAACTTTCACGTTTGGTAAGGAATTTCAATCATGCGTCATCGTAAAAGTGGCCGTCACCTGAGCCGCACCAGCGCCCACCGCAAGGCCATGTTCCAGAACATGGCGGTGTCGCTGTTCGAGCACGAACTGATCAAGACCACCCTGCCGAAAGCCAAGGAACTGCGCCGCGTTGCCGAGCCGCTGATCACCCTGGCCAAGGAAGACACCGTCGCCAACCGTCGTCTGGCTTTCGACCGCACCCGCTCCAAGGCTGCTGTCGGCAAGCTGTTCAACGACCTGGGCAAGCGCTACGCCACCCGTCAGGGCGGCTACCTGCGCATCCTGAAGTGCGGTTTCCGCGCTGGCGACAACGCCCCGATGGCTTACGTTGAACTGGTTGACCGTCCGGTCGCTGGTACCGTGGAAGCCGCGGCTGAGTAAGTCGTGATCCAGAAAGAAACCGGGCCCTGGCCCGGTTTTTTTTCGCCTGTGCGAAACCGAATGGCCATCTGTGGTCTCCTCCTTGCGGCTACGCTGACAGCGCGCCACATCATTGCACCTGCCTTGGAGAATGGATGCCCAGAGCCGCTTCCGCCGTTCTGCTTGTACTCACCAGTTCCCCCGCCCTGGCCGCCGTTGAAGTTGCCCCCATGGTGAGCAGCGGGACGCGTTTTGAAGCGCCGGTGGATACCCAGCCTTTCTCGGTCGAGCGGATCGACCTTGGCGATGCCCGCCAGGGCCACCCGGGCATCGACTTGTCGGAAGCATTGCAGGGCGTACCGGGTCTCAGCGTTCAACAGCGCCATAACCTCGCGCAGGAACCGCAGCTGTCGATCCGCGGCTTCGGGGCACGTTCGGCCTTCGGGATCCGCGGCGTCAAGCTGCTCAGCGACGGGATACCGGCAAGTATCCCCGACGGCCAGGGGCAGGCTTCGAGTTTCGATCTGGATACCCTCGATCACATCGAAGTCCTGCGTGGTCCCTTCGCCAGTGTGTATGGCAGCAACTCGGGCGGGGTGATCCAGCTGTTCTCCCGCGACGGCACGGGCGACCCACGCCTTCTGGCAGGCAGTACCTTCGGACGCTGGGGTACGCGGCGGCATCACGTGGGCGTGGAGTCTGGCACGGACTGGGGCGGCCTCGTGTTCAACCAGTCCAGTCTCGATCTGGATGGCTTCCGCCATCACAGCTCGGCGCGCGTCGACAAGCGCTTCGCCAAGCTGACTGTCACGCCGGCGGACCGCCGGCTGGCCTTGATCTACAGCGATCTGCAGCAGGACAACACCCAGGATCCGCAGGGGCTCGATTGGGCAGCCTATCGGCGGGACCCACGTAGCAACTCGGCCAATACGCTGCTGTACAACACGCGAAAGTCCGTTTACCAGCAGCAGGTGGGCATCAACTACCAGCAAGATCTTTGGACTGCGCAATGGCAGACCACGCTGTACGGCGGAAAACGCCGCGTCGTGCAGTTCCTGTCGATCCCCCGAGCGGTGCAGCAGGCCAGTGCGACGCAGGCTGGTGGCGTGGTCGATTTCGAGCGCGATTACTACGGGTTGCATAGCCGCTGGATCCAGCCATGGCTGGTCGGGCCCGGCGAGCTGATCCTTACCGGCGGCCTGGATTACGACGTATCGGTGGATGATCGCCAGGGTTACGAGAATTTTGTCGGTGATCTGCTGGGCGTGCGGGGTAGCTTGCGGCGAGATGAGCGAGACGAGATACGCAGCCTGGCGCCGTACCTGCAGCTGGCCTGGCACGGAGAGCAGCTGAATGTCCAGGTGGGTCTGCGCCACAACGAAGTGGCGTTCGAAGTGGACGATCACTACGTGGTCGCCGGAAACGGCGATGACAGCGGCGTGGTTACGTACCGCGAACTCACCCCCAGCGTCGGCGCCGGTTATGCGCTCCCCTTTGGGCTGACGGCCTATGCCGGCTGGTCTAAAGGCTTCGAAACGCCGACCCTGGGTGAGCTGGCATACTCGGGCGAGGATGGTCGTTTCGGCTTTGGTCTGCGTCCGGCCACCAGCGAGCAGCACGAGCTGGGTCTGCGTGCGGCCTTGCCCGGCCACGGCCGCCTGCAGGCCGCCTGGTTTAATATCCGGACCGACAATGAGTTGGTGGTGGCTGCGGCAAGTGGTGGTCGCACGGCCTACCAGAACGCGGCCCAAACGCGACGACGCGGGTTTGAGATCGGGCTGGAACAGCCGTTGGGGGATTATCTGCAGGCGCGCCTGGCCTACACCTGGCTGGATGCGCGGTACAGCAAACGCTTCAGCAGTCAGGGGCAGGTCGTTGCGAGCGACAACCGGCTACCCGGCATAGCGGAGCACAGTTTTTCCGCGACGCTGGCCTGGCAGCCACGCGATGATGTGGAGCTGGGGCTGGAGGCGGCCGCGCGCAGCGCCATGGAGGTCCATGATCTGAACCGTGATCGCGCGGCGCCGGGGTATGCGCTGTTCAGCAGCTATGTGCAGTTCGAGCAGCGACACGGGGCGTGGATACTGCGCGAGACGCTGCGGATCGACAATCTCGCGGGGCGCGAGTACATCGGTTCGGTGATCATCGGCGACGGCAACGCCCGCTATTACGAACCCGGCGCCGGGCGCACCTGGTACGCAGGGCTGAGCCTGGAGTATCGGTTCGGGGAAGACTGACCGCATGCTTCGTTAGTTTTTCTCAATTGAATGCTTTGAGTCATGTCATGGGTTTCTATCGAAGCGGCTACGTATAGTCGCTTCAACGAACTGGCTTGCCAGTTCCACAGAGAAGAAACCAGAGGGATCCAGACGATGACCGACAAGCCGAAACTCACGACCGCCGCCGGTGCCCCCGTAGCCGAGAACCAGAATGTCATGACCGCGGGCCCGCGCGGGCCGATGCTGCTGCAGGACGTCTGGTTCCTGGAAAAGCTTGCCCATTTCGACCGCGAGGTGATTCCGGAGCGGCGCATGCACGCCAAGGGCTCCGGAGCCTTCGGCACGCTGACCATCACCCACGACATCACTCGCTATACCCGCGCCAATGTGTTCTCGCAGATCGGCAAGCAGACCCCGATGTTCGCCCGTTTCTCCACCGTGGCCGGTGAGCGGGGCGCGGCAGATGCCGAACGTGATATCCGCGGCTTCGCGCTGAAGTTCTACACCGAGGAAGGCAACTGGGACCTGGTGGGCAACAACACGCCGGTGTTCTTCTTCCGCGACCCGCTGAAGTTCCCCGACCTCAACCACGCCGTGAAGCGCGACCCGCGCACCAACATGCGCAGCGCCAACAACAACTGGGACTTCTGGACCGGCCTGCCCGAAGCGCTGCACCAGGTGACCTACGTGATGGGCGACCGCGGCATTCCGGCCTCCTATCGGCACATGCACGGTTTCGGCTCGCACACCTACAGCTTCATCAATGCGCAGAACGAGCGCTACTGGGTCAAGTTCCACTTCAAGACCCAGCAGGGCATCAAGAACCTGACCGATGCCGAGGCGGCGGCGATCGTCGCCAATGACCGCGAGAGCGGGCAGCGCGATCTCTACGAGGCGATTGAGCGGGGCGACTACCCGCGCTGGACGCTGTACGTGCAGATCATGCCGGAGGCCGACGCGGCGACCTACCGCTTCCACCCGTTCGACCTGACCAAGGTGTGGTCGAAGAAGGACTACCCGCTGATCGAGGTCGGTTACTTCGAGCTGAACCGCAACCCGGAAAACTACTTCCAGGACGTGGAACAGGCCGCCTTCACCCCGGCGAACGTGGTACCCGGCATCGGCTTCTCGCCGGACCGCATGCTGCAGGGTCGTCTGTTCTCCTACGGCGATGCCCAGCGTTACCGCCTGGGGGTCAACCACCACCAGATCCCGGTCAACGCGCCGCGCTGCCCGTTCCACAGCTACCACCGCGACGGTGCCATGCGCGTGGACGGCAACAACGGCAGCCGTTTGCACTACGAGCCGAACAGCTATGGCGAGTGGAAGGAGCAGCGGGACTTCAGCGAGCCGCCGATGGCGCTCTCTGGTGCGGCCGATCGCTACGATTACCGCGAGGACGACAGCGATTACTTCACCCAGGCCGGCGACCTGTTCCGTCTGATGGACAGCGACGCGCAGGAGCGTCTGTTCGGCAACACCGCCCGGGCCATGAGCGGGGTGGAGCGGCACATCAAGCTGCGCCACATTCGCCACTGCTACCTGGCCGACCCGGCCTACGGCAGCGGTATCGCCAAGGCGCTGGAGATTCCCGTGGAGGAAGCCCTGGTCTGATCGAGGCCGGAAAAAACAAGCCCGCAGCATGCTGCGGGCTTTTTTGTTTTCAGGATACGCCTGACGGGCGACGTATCGGCAACCTCAGGCGCCGAGCGGTTGTGCGTCGCGCTCCAGCAGGGGCTTGAGGAAGCGCCCGGTGTGGGACGCCGGATTGGCGGCGACCTGCTCCGGGGTGCCGGTGGCGATGATCTGGCCGCCCCGCGAGCCACCTTCGGGGCCCAGGTCGACCAGCCAGTCGGCGGTCTTGATCACATCCAGGTTGTGCTCGATCACCACCACGGTGTTGCCGTGGTCGCGCAGCCGGTGCAGCACGTCCAGCAATTGCTGGATGTCGGCGAAGTGCAGGCCGGTGGTGGGCTCGTCGAGGATGTACAGGGTCTTGCCGGTGTCGCGCTTGGACAACTCTCGCGCCAGCTTGACCCGCTGGGCCTCGCCGCCGGACAGTGTGGTGGCACTCTGGCCGAGCTTGATGTAGGTCAGACCGACGTCGATCAGTGTCTGCAGCTTGCGCGCCACGGCTGGCACCGGGTCGAAGAACTCACGCGCTTCCTCGATGGTCATCTCCAGCACTTCATAGATGTTCTTGCCCTTGTACTTCACTTCCAGGGTTTCGCGGTTGTAGCGCTTGCCTTTGCACACGTCGCAGGCCACATAGATGTCCGGCAGGAAGTGCATTTCCACCTTGAGCACGCCATCACCCTGGCAGGCCTCGCAGCGCCCACCCTTGACGTTGAAGGAGAACCGCCCCGGACCATAGCCGCGGGCGCGCGCTTCCGGCACGCCGGAGAACAGCTCGCGGATCGGTGTGAACAGCCCGGTGTAGGTCGCCGGGTTGGAGCGCGGCGTCCGGCCGATCGGGCTCTGGTCAATATCCACCACCTTGTCCAGGTGCTGCAGGCCGTCGAAGCTGTCGTAGGCCGCCACTTCCAGGCTGGTGGCCCCGTTCAGCGCCGTGGCGGTGATCGGGTGCAGGGTGTTGTTGATCAACGTCGACTTGCCTGAGCCGGACACCCCGGTGACGCAGGTCAGCAGACCGACCGGTATCTCCAGGGTGACGTTACGCAGGTTGTTGCCGCGCGCGCCCTTGAGGATGAGCTGCTTCTTCTTGTCTCGAGGGGTGCGCTTGGCCGGATAGCGGATGCGCTCACGGCCGGACAGGTACTTGCCGGTCAGCGAATCTGCATGCGCCATGATCTCGTCGGGCGTGCCTTCGGCGACGATGCGCCCACCATGCACGCCGGCGCCGGGGCCGATGTCCACCACGTAGTCGGCCAGGCGAATGGCGTCCTCGTCATGCTCCACCACGATCACCGTGTTGCCCAGGTTGCGCAGGTGGGTGAGGGTGCCCAGCAGGCGCTCGTTGTCGCGCTGGTGCAGGCCGATGGACGGTTCGTCGAGGATGTACATGACGCCCACCAGGCCGGCGCCGATCTGGCTGGCCAGGCGGATGCGCTGCGCCTCGCCGCCGGACAGCGTCTCGGCGCTGCGGTCCAGGGTCAGGTAGTCGAGGCCGACGTTGACCAGGAACTGCAGGCGCTCGCGGATTTCCTTGAGGATCTTGGCGGCGATCTCGCCGCGCTGGCCGGGCAGGCTGAGGCCGGCGAAGTAGTCGCAAGCGTCGCCCACCGGCAGGCCGGTCACCCCGGGTAGCGTCTTCTCGCCCACCCAGACGTGCCGCGCCTCGCGGCGCAGGCGGGTGCCCAGGCAGTCCGGGCAGGGCTGGGTGCCCAGGTACTTGGCCAGTTCCTCGCGCACGCTGTCGGAACTGGTCTCCCGGTAGCGGCGTTCCAGGTTGTTGAGGATGCCCTCGAAGGGATGCGAGCGGCTGACGATGTCGCCGCGGTCGTTCAGGTAGCGGAAGGCGATGCTTTCCTTGCCGCTGCCGTAGAGGATGCGTTTCTGGTTCTCGGCGCTCAGGCTGTCGAACGGCGCATCCAGGTCGAATCCATAATGCGCGGCCAGGGAGCCAAGCATCTGGAAGTAATAGATGTTGCGTCGATCCCAGCCGCGAATCGCCCCGGCGGCCAGGCTCAGGTTGCCGGTCACTACCCGGCGGGCATCAAAGAACTGTTTGACGCCCAAGCCGTCGCAGGTGCCGCAGGCGCCGGCCGGGTTGTTGAACGAGAACAGCTTGGGCTCCAGCTCGCTGATCGAGTGGCCGCATACCGGACAGGCGAAGCGCGCGGAGAAGATCAGCTCCTCCTGCGTGGCGTCTTCGTCCATCGGCGCCACCAGGGCGATGCCGTCGGCCAGCTTCAGCGCGGTCTCGAAGGATTCGGCCAGACGCTGCTGCAGGTCGGCGCGCACCTTGAAGCGGTCCACCACCACCTCGATGGTGTGCTTCTTCTGCTTCTCCAGCGCCGGCAGCTCGTCCAGCTCGTAGAGCCGGCCGTTGACTCGCGCGCGCACGAAGCCCTGGGCGCGCAGCTCGTCGAACACTGCCAGGTGCTCGCCCTTGCGCTCGCGGATCACCGGAGCCAGCAGCATCAGGCGGCTGCCCTCGGGCAGGCCCAGCACCTGGTCGACCATCTGGCTGACGGTCTGCGCCTCCAGCGGAATGTCGTGATCCGGGCAGCGCGGCGTGCCGACCCGCGCGTAGAGCAAACGCAGGTAGTCGTAAATCTCGGTGATAGTGCCCACCGTAGAGCGTGGGTTGTGCGAGGTGGACTTCTGCTCGATGGAAATCGCCGGCGACAGGCCCTCGATGGTGTCCACGTCGGGCTTTTCCATCATCGAAAGGAACTGCCGCGCATAGGCGGACAGCGATTCCACGTAGCGGCGCTGGCCCTCGGCGTACAGGGTGTCGAAGGCCAGGGAGGACTTGCCGGAGCCGGACAGGCCGGTGATGACGATCAGCTTGTCGCGCGGCAGGGTCAGGTCGATGTTCTTCAGGTTGTGGGTACGCGCCCCACGGATCAGGATCTGGTCCACGTACAGCGGGCCTCGCATGGCGGGCGGAAAGGCGGAAGTATACGGGCAGGAGAAAGGCGCGTCACAAGCGCGCTTATCCGTCCAAGCCGGTGTCGTCCTGCTAGAATCTGCGGCCCTTTTCACGAGGCTTGTTCGTTCATGCACGATTCATCCAGCGAACGCATGTCCCCTGCCGAGACCCGGGCCGCCGGCGGGCTGGCCATGGTCTTCGCCTTCCGCATGCTCGGCATGTTCATGGTCCTGCCGGTGCTGGCCACCTATGGTCAGGAGCTGGCCGGCAGCACGCCGGCGCTGATCGGCCTGGCCATTGGTGCCTACGGCCTGACCCAGGCGCTGCTGCAGATTCCCTTCGGCGTGCTGTCGGACCGCATCGGTCGGCGCCCGGTGATCTATGCCGGCCTGCTGATTTTTGCCGCCGGCTCGGCACTGGCCGCCAATGCCGACTCCATCTGGGGCGTGATCGCCGGGCGGGTGCTGCAGGGCGCCGGGGCGATTTCCGCTGCCGTGATGGCCCTGCTCTCCGACCTGACCCGCGAGCAGCATCGCACCAAGGCCATGGCGCTGATCGGCATGAGCATCGGCGTGTCCTTTGCCCTGGCCATGGTGGCCGGGCCGCTGGTCACCCGGGCCTTCGGCCTGTCCGGCCTGTTCTGGATCACCGCCGGCATGGCGCTCTTCGGCATGGTCATCGTGGCGGGCATGGTACCGAAGGCCAGCGCTGCGCTGCGCCATCGCGAATCCGGCGTGGCCCGCCAGGCGCTGGGCAGCATCCTGCGCCATGGCGAGCTGCTGCGCCTGGATGTGGGCATCCTGGTGCTGCACGCGATCCTCATGGCCAGCTTCGTGGCGCTGCCGCTGACGCTGGTCGAACAGGCCGGTTTGCCGCGCGACGAGCACTGGTGGGTATACCTGGTGGCCATGCTGGTGGGTTTCTTCGCCATGGTTCCGTTCATCATCTATGGCGAGAAGAAGCGCCAGATGAAGCGCGTGCTGCTCGGCGCGGTGGCGCTGCTGCTGGTCTGCGAGCTGTATTTCTGGCAATTGGGCCACAGTCTGACCGCGCTGGTGATCGGCGCCATCCTGTTCTTCATGGCCTTCAACCTGCTGGAGGCGTCGTTGCCCTCGCTGGTCAGCAAGGTCTCGCCGGCGGCCGGCAAGGGCACGGCGATGGGGGTGTACTCCACCAGCCAGTTCCTCGGCGCGGCGCTGGGCGGCATCTTCGGCGGCTGGCTGCTGGAGCAGGGCGGACTGGGCGCGGTTTTCATCGGCTGTGCGCTGCTGTGCGCGATCTGGCTGGCAATTGCTGCTACCATGCGCGAGCCTCCCTATGTCACCAGCCTGCGCCTGTCGCTGTCGCGCGCGGCGCTGGCCGATACCGGGCTGACCGCGCGCCTGCTGGCGGTGCCGGGCGTGGCAGACGTCATGGTGGTGGCTGAGGAAGCCGCCCTGTACATCAAAGTGGATACCGAACAACTGGACCGCGCGTCGCTCGAGCGTCTGATCGACCCGGCGCCGGCGTGCTGAACCTGGGAGAAGCGTCATGGCCCGTGGGGTTAACAAAGTCATTCTGATCGGCAACGTGGGTGGAGATCCGGAAACCCGCTACCTGCCCAACGGCAACGCGGTGACCAACATCACCCTGGCCACCACTGACAGTTGGAAGGACAAGCAGACCGGCCAACTGCAGGAACGTACCGAATGGCACCGCGTGGTGCTGTTCGGCAAGGTTGCCGAGATCGCCGGCGAGTACCTGCGCAAGGGCTCGCAGTGCTACATCGAAGGTCGCCTGCAGACCCGCAAGTGGCAGGACCAGCAGGGCCAGGACCGCTACACCACCGAGATCGTGGTAGATATGGGCGGCACCATGCAACTGCTCGGCGGCCGTGGTGGCAACGCCGAAGGCGGTGGCGACTATGCCCAGCGTCCGGCCCGCCCGCAGCGCGAGCCGCAGCAGCAGGCTCCGGCTGCCCGCCAGGCTCCGCAGCAGGCACCGGCGCAACCGGCGCCCGATTACGACAGCTTCGATGACGATATTCCGTTCTGAGAAGTGCGTCACAGACAAAAAGCGCAGCCTCGGCTGCGCTTTTTGCTTTCAGGACGCAAGATCGCTAGTGACGATCCGATAGCAAACCCGCAGAATGCCGAAGGTCATCGCCCGCATCGCGTGCCGTTCAACCTGATCCTTATTCCGGCCACCATGCAGTTATTCAGTCATTCTTCCCATAGCGAGTCGATTCCATGCGCATGCGCCTGATGTTGCTCGGCGGCGGCAGCGCGCTGGGGCAATCGCTGATCGCCAAGGGCGCCGAGGAAGACATCGGCTTTCTCGCCCCGCGCCCTCCGGGTGCCAGCTGGGATGCCGCCAGCCTAACCCAGTTGCTCGACGATACCCGCCCCGACGCGGTGGTGAACCTGGCCTTCTATTACGACTGGTTCCAGAACAGCAAAGTGGACGAATCACGGCTGGCCGCGCAAAAGGAAGCCGTCGAACGTCTGGCAGAGCTTTGCCAGTACCACGGCATCATCCTGCTGCAGCCGTCCAGTTATCGTGTCTTCGACGGTGCCCGGGTGACCGCCTATGGCGAAGCGGACGAGCCGCAGCCACTCGGCCCCCTGGGCCAGGCCTTGCTGGACATGGAGCAGGTGGTACGCGCGCTGTGCCCGCGCCATGTGATCCTGCGCACCGGCTGGATCCTCGACGACAGTCGCGATGGCGTGCTCGGTCGCTTCCTGCGCCGCCTGGAAACCGGCGAACCGCTGGAGCTGGCCGATGACCGACGCGGCAATCCCTGCCCGGTGGACGACGTGGCGCGGGTGATCCTGGCGATCCTCAAGCAGCTCGACTGCGCCGCGCCGCTCTGGGGCACCTACCACTACGGCGCCCAGGAGGCCACCACCGTGCTGGCGCTGGGGCAGTGCATGGTCGCCGAGGCGCGCAACCTGCGCACCCTGCCGCCGGCCGAGATCATCCCGCTGGCCCACGCGGCCTGCGCCGACGCAGCGGCGGAGCCCCAGCATGGGGTACTGGCCTGCAAGAAGATCCTCAACACCTATGGCGTCAAGCCACGCGCCTGGCGGGCGGGCCTGCCGGCGCTGCTGGACCGCTATTTCCGCCACGGGGCGAGCTGAACGGATTTCTGCGGAGCCTCGGGGCTGGCGTTACGCCGGCCAACGAAGCGGACTCCCACCGCGGGGTATCGCTCCTGCCCCCTTCACGGGCACCACGACTCTGTAGAGCGGTGTGGTGTGTAACGATCCATAAACGAAAACGCCCCGCTGGGCGGGGCGTTCTCAGGTGGCAAGTGGCTTAGAACTTGTAGCCCAGGCCGACCATGTAGACCATCGGGTCGACATCGACGTCGACATTCAGGCGACCGACGCCGGCCAGGGTGGTCTTGCCGGTGGTGTCGATATCGATGTAGCGCACCTGGGCGTTGATCATCAGGTTATCGCTCAGCATGAAGTCCGCGCCGACCTGGTAAGCCAGGCCCCAGGAGCTGTCGAGGGACAGGTTTTGGAAGCCCTTGGTCTTGGCGCTGCTGGTGACTTCCTCGTCGAAGAACACGGTGTAGTTGATACCCACGCCGAGGTAGGGCTGGAAGGCGGAATTGCTGTTCATGGGATAGACCACGGCGCTCAGGGTCGGCGGCAGGTGGCTGATTTCGGCCAGCTCGCCGTTGAGCGAATCCAGGCCGGCCGGCGAACCAGCCACCCCGACGGTGTGGGTGAAGGGCGTGGCGGCCAGCAGTTCGATACCCACCTTGTCGGAGACCATGTAGGCGAAGTTCAGGCCCAGCTGGGTATTGCTGTCCAGGGTTGCTTTGCCGCCGAGGTCGGCCGCGCCCAGTTTGATCCCGCTGCTCTCTTCTCGCGGATCCACGGTCACCGCACCGGCGCGAACGATGATGTCACCGGCCTTGTGGGCGTGAGCGAGCGGAGCAGCAATGGCCAGGGCCAGGGCGGAAGCGGCGAACAGAGTCTTGCGCATGGGGTAACTCCATGGATTGTCGTGTTTAGTGGCAACCATGGTGCGCCTGGGGTTTTTCGCGATTTTTGATCTGGCGCAATAGTCGGTGTGTCGTACCTGCGACAGCTTGTCCCTGCTATCAATGTGCCTTTCTGTGGGGGAGGGGGGTGGCTACAGGTCCCCTTCCTCATAGGCATAGATCTTCTGCGCCTGAATGCGATACCCCGCTTCGGCCAATTCGCTGCTGACGGCCTCCACCTGCATGGGACCCTCGATCCAGAACGGCTGCCAGAGTTCCTGGATCGGAACGCCCAGCTCGCTGACCGCATGCACGATCTGGTTGGAGGGCGGCGGTGGCACATGGATGCAGGCGCCATAGAACGGTACCAGCAGGAACTCGGTAACGCGCCCGCGCTCGTTCATGTCCAGCGGCACGATATAGCCCGGCAGGCGCACCCGCTGGCCATCCAGCGCCTGCACCACCGGCTGACCGGTGGCCTGGGGCATGCTGGTGGTCGCCTCGGCTTCGCCCATCAGCACATCGCCCAGCTCGGCCAGGTCGTGCATCGGCAGTTCGGGGAAGACCGGTGGCGGCGCGTCGGCCGGTACCAGATCGTTCCAGCCCAGTACCCGTACCTGGGCGGCCTGCAGCGGCAGGCACAAGGCGAACAGCAAGGCAAGCAGCGTGCGCAACATGAGCAACCTCATAGACGGATCGACAGGCCATCGGCCAGTGACTGGCGATAGGCGCGCCAGGCTGGCAGGGCGCCCATCAGCAGGGCGGTGGCGAAGATAGCGCCCAGCAGTCCCCATTCATAGACGCCGGGTGGCGTGAGCGGCAGGTACAGGCCGAAATGGCTCTGCAACGGTGGCTGTGCCAGGAACAGGCCGAGGTAAAGCAGTGCCAGCCCGAGCAGGATGCCGGCCAGGGTCAGAGCGCCGGCCTCCATTACCAGCAGGCCGGCGATATGCCACGGCCGCGCGCCCACAGAGCGCAGGATGGCCATTTCCCGGCGCCGCTCGTTGAGGCTGGAGAGAATGGCGGTGAGCATACCGACCAGGCCGATCAGCACCACGAACAGCGACACCACGAACAGTGCCTGCTCGGCAACGCCCATCAGGCTCCACAGTTCCTGCAAGGCGACGCCGGGCAGGATCGCCAGCAGCGGTTCGCCGCCGTACTGGTTGATCTCCCGCTGCAGGGCGAAGGTGCTCACCCGGCTGTGCAGGCCGACCAGGAAAGCGGTGATCTGCCTGGGCTGCAAATCGAGCTGGCGCGCCTGCTCGGCACTCACGCGTCCGGCGCCGCGCGCCGGCATGCCGTTCCTCCAGTCCACGTGCAGGGCTTCGATGCCCTGCAGCGGCACGTGCAGGGTGCGGTCCACCGGTGTGCCGGTGCGTTTGAGAATCCCAACAATGCGAAACGGTTTGTCGTCATGGTGGGTGAGACTCACCCGGGCCACGCCATGGGCCAGCACGATCTCCTGATCCAGCCGATAGCCGAGGCTGCTGGCCACTTCCGCACCCAGTACCACTTCGAAAGGCTCGCTGCCGAACGGCCGTCCTTCGGCTAGTTGCAGGGCCTGCTGCCGGCCGTGCCGGAAGTGCTCGAAATAGGCCTCGCTGGTGCCCAGCACGCGGAAGCCCCGGTGCGAGTCGCCCAGCGACAAGGGGATCGCCCATTTCACCCGGGGATGCTCGGCAAAGTGCTGGAAGCTTTCCCAGCGGATGTTGTTGGTGGCGTTGCCGATGCGGAACACCGAATAGAGCAGCAGGTTCACCGCCCCGGAGCGCGCGCCGACGATCAGGTCGGTGCCACTTACAGTGCTGGCGAAGCTGGCGCGCACTTCGTGCCGGGTGCGCTCCACGGTGAGCAGCAGGCAGACCGACAGGCCAATGGCAAACACGGTCAGCAGCACGGTGGAGCGGCGGTTGGCCAGGCTGGCCAGGGCCAGGCGAAGCAGAGGCATATCAGACTCCCGTGCGGGGTGCGGCGCGGTTCAGGTCCGCCAGTGACAGGGCGCGATCGAACAGCGGCGCCAGGCTCTGGTCGTGGCTGACGAACAGCAGGCTGGACCCGGCCGCCTGGCACTCGGCGAACAGCAGGCGCAGGAACGCCTCGCGACTGTCCGCATCCAGGGCCGAGGTGGGCTCGTCGGCGATCACCAGCTCGGGCTGGCCGATCAGCGCGCGGGCGGCGGCGACCCGCTGTTGCTGGCCAATGGATAACGACGACGCCGGCTGCTGACGCAGCTCGGCAGGCAGTCCCAGATCACCCAGCAGGCGCTCGATCGCAGCGGCGACGCTGCCGTGTCGCTCATGGGCTCGGCGCTGGCGCAGGCCAGAAAAACGGCAGGGCAGGGCGACGTTCTCTGCGACCGACAGAAAGGGCAGCAGATTGAACTGCTGGAAGACATAGCCGGTGTGATCGACCCGGAAGCGATCCCGGGCGGCTGATCCGAGGCTGGCCAGGTCTTGCCCCAGCAGTCGCACCTGGCCACGCCCAGGCAACTGCACGCCGCCGAGCAGGCCGAGCAGAGTGGTCTTGCCGCTGCCGGACGGGCCTCGCAGGAACAGGCTTTCGCCGCGAGAAAGCTGGAAAACGGGTATGTCCAGCAGCTCCGGCTGGCCGGGCCAGGCGAAGCCCAGCTGGACAATGTCGAGCAAGGGATCGGTCGTCACGTTCAGAACTGCAGTATCGGATTGCGAGCGTTCAGGGTCTGGCCTTTCTGCCCGCGGGGGCCGATCAGTTGAACGTCCAGTTCATGCAGTCCCGGGTACTGACGGAACAGATTACGCAGGTCAATCGAGCGCAGGGCCTGGGGCTTGGCGCAGGTGAACTGGTAATAGGCATGGATGTCATGGTGATCGTCGGCAGGCTCGGCCTCGGAGGCTTCGTCATGCAGGGCCAGGTGGTCCTCGTCGCCGGCGGCCACGCCGAACAGCTCGCTGCTTACGGCCTCCCGCTCGAGCGCGCAACCGGCCTCGGGGGCTAGCATAAAGACCTTTTCCGGCTGGGTCAGAAAGTCCCGCACCGCGTTCAGGCGTGCCTGTTCACGTGCATTGGCGGGGGCTCGCTCGAAGCCCGCCAGGTTCATGGCTGGACTGTGCAGTTGCAACTCCAGCAGCTTGCCCTCCAGCGCGACATCCAGCTGCGCTTCGCCATGAACATGCGCGTCCAGGCTGTCGTGCTCGTGGCTGCGATGTTCGTTCGCCAGGGTGGCGCCGCTCAGCAGCAGGGCGAAGGGAAACAGAAGGTAATGCATGAAACCTCCCAGAACGGAATGTGCAGACGATGCCAGCACTGCTGGCGTTTACGGAATTCTTGTTACCTTATAACCAATTTCCCGCTGTGCTGACCACCGCTTCGCAGGTCGCGTTTGAAGCACGGCTGACATTCAAGGACACAGGCATGATTCGAGTACGCGGTCGCATCGGCGACCTCCCCGTGGAGCTGGAGATCGAACTGGGCAGCGAGGATTGGCAGAACCTGCGTGACGCCGCTGCGCAAACCGCTCCGAGCACCGCGCCGAAGCCGGTCGTCGACGCTTGTGATGGGCACTGGGAGGGAGCCCGTGCGCTGTTACGCCAAGCCGGGGAGCTCTCCGGGCCGCAGTTGCTGGATCAACTGGCCGCGCTTGCCGGCAGCCCCCAGGCCGGCAAGCGGCTGCTGGTGCGTTTGCGCCACTGCGCCCAGGTGAAAGTCGAACCGGTGGGCGGTGCGCCTCTTTATCGCTGGGTCGGCTGAAGCGCGGGATGAAGGTTGTGGCGTTGGTGGTACCGCGCGTCATGGCTGCAGCCCCTTCCGAATCGCCCAGCGCCTCAGTACAGCGCCTGATACAAGCGGCGGCGGTACTGGGTCACCAGCGGGTGATCGCTGCCCAGCAGGTCGAATACCTGCAACAGGGTCTTGTGCGGCAGGCCATCGGCATAGTGTCGGCTGCGCATGAACAACGTCAGCAATCCGTCGAGCGCCGGCTCGTACTGCTGGCGGGCCAGTTGCTGGACGGCCAGTTGGTAGGCCGCCTCGTCGTCGCTGGCATCCCGTGCCAGGCGTGACTTGAGCAAGGCGACCTCCGGCAGGTCGGCTGCCTGGCGCAGGAAGGTCAGCTGGGCGCGGGCGCCGGCCAGGGCCTGCTTGTGGTCGTCGCCGGCCGGGACGGCGTTGAGCACCGTCTCGGCCTCGCCCAGCTCGCCGCGCTCGGCCAGGCAGCGGGCATACAGGATCAGCGCCGGTGCGTTCTGATTGTCCTCGCTAAGCAGTTGCTTGAGCAGCGCTTCCGCTTCGCCGATGCGGCCCTCGGCAAAGGCCGCCCGGGCGCTGTCCAGCAGATCGGCCTCGGGAGCGGCCGGCAGCTGCACGTGGGGCTCGAGCATGGCACGGATGGCCGATTCCGGCTGCGCGCCGGCGAAACCGTCCACCGGCTGGCCGTCCTTGAACAGCACCACGGTCGGCAGGCTGCGAATGCCCAGGCGCATCACCACGCCCTGTTCGATATCGCAATTCACCTTGGCCAGCAGCAGCTCGCCCTGGTAGTCCTCGGCGATCTTCGCCAGCACCGGCATCAGCGCCTTGCAGGGCGAACACCATTCGGCCCAGAAGTCCACCAGCACCGGTTTGTGAAAGGAGTTCTCGATTACCAGTTGTTCGAAGCTGGCATCGGTGGCATCGAAGATGTACGGAGTCGCGCTCATGGGCTCTCTCGGGGGATGTGCGTTGGGTGGAATGGTAAGACGGCCCGCCGCCGGCGGAAAGCCAGCCGCTTATCCAGACGAACGGTTTGAAGGCATTCGATCGGGCGGCGCGACATTTGCTTGCCGTGCCGGTCTTGACAGATTCCCGTAGACCGGTCTAGCCGGCATTCGGGAATAAAGGCAAAATAATGGCACCCTGCCGAACGAAATCTGCCAACGCCGGAGCAGGGATTATCAACGGGGGAGGAAAACCATGTTTCGTAAAGTAGTGCTGGCTTCGGCCATTGCGCTGGCGGCTACGCCTGCGCAGGCAAAGTTGTTCGATGTCACTTTGTCTTGGAATAACAACGGCACGCTGGTCACGGAGAACTTCAGTTTCAACGATGCCGAGGAGGCCATCGATGTCGTCGACATCGATTTCATCATCGACAAGTGGGGTCAGAGCGGCTTCAACGAGACTACTGACACCGCCATCGCCGACATCAAGTTCCGCGGCGTGCCCATCCAGCTGACCTACCAGCAAGGCACCAAGCTGATCCTGGACATTCCCAGTCTGGGGATCTACGAGGAATTCACTGACGACCCGCAAGGCGACGATGCACTCGACCAACTCAAGGACTTTCTGGTCGAGAAGGGCGAGAACGAGATTCTCACCCGGATCAACAAAGTTGCCGCCGCATCCACCAGTTTCGACCCGGTTGCCGGTAACCCCAGCAGCCTGATGTCGACCATGGTCGACAACATCTATTTCCTGACCAACAGCTCGATCACCGGCACCGATCGCCAGAATATCGACAACCAGTGGGATATCGGCCTGCGCCAAAGCAGCTACACCACCCTGGATAACCAGGACGTGGTCAACTATCAGCTGCCGCTGGCCTACACCTTCAAGCTTGATTGGTTCCCCGGCCACCGTCTGCAGTTCCGCCTGCCGATGAGCTACACCACCATCAACGAAGATGCGAAGAGCTACAGCCTGCAGCTGGGCTTCGGCTGGACCATTCCGCTGATCGAGGGCCTGGAGATTACGCCGGCCATTGACTACGGCGTCGCCGGTTCCGCTGAAATTCTCAGCGTGGGCGTGCTGCGTGCGCTGTCGCTGACCACCCGCTACGACTTCTCGTTGTTCGGCCAGGAATTCACCCTGAGCAACAGCATGGCGAAGATCGACAGTGAGCGCCTCGAATACGAGGACGACGACGATGTAGATCCGGTGACCTACGCGATCGATTACGACCTGAGCAACAAGGCCATGACCAACGGGCTGGCCTGGCACATCGCCCTGCCGTGGAAGCTGGCGACCCAGGTGTTCGTGCGCGACACCCGCTACTCGGGCGATGCGCTCTATTCCGAACAGGTAAGGGAATACGGCGTCAACTTCGGCTGGTCGGCCTGGGCTTCCACCAACACCCAGTTCTTCGTGGGTGCCAGCTATCAGAGCCACGACAAGGAAGAGTTCGATGGCGCACGGATGAACGTCGGCCTGACCTTCTAAGCCGAACGTGCGCTGCATGAGAACGCCCCGCTCAATGCGGGGCGTTTTCGTTGCGCTGGGCGTGATACAGATTCACGTGTCGGAATTCCGCCGGCTCCGCCAGGTCCGGCCAGGTGCAGGCTTCCTCCTGGCCGAGGTGGCGGTACAGCGGATGCTGGAAATTCTTTACCCGCGAGTCGGCCACCAGTGCCTCTTGCCCACGGCTGAGAAAGGCGTCGAGCAGCGGCAGGTTGGCGCGGTCGTACAGCACGTCGGCGACGATGATCAGATCAAAGCGGTCTTCCTCGGCGAAGAAGTCCGCCGAATAGCCGAGCGTCACGCCGTTGAGTTCGGCGTTGGCGCGGCAGGACTCCAGGGCAACCGGATCCAGGTCGCAAGCCACCACCTCGGTGGCGCCAGCCTTGGCCGCGGCGATCGCCGCCACGCCGGAACCGGCACCGAAATCCAGCACCCGCTTGCCGCATACCCACTCCGGGCGCTCGGCCAGCCAGTGCGCCAGCACCAGGCCGCTGGCCCAGCAGAAGCACCAGTAGGGCGGCTCTTCCAGGATGCGCCGGGTTTCCTCGGGGCTGAAGGCGCGCTCCATATTGGCCGGGTCGATCAGCCACAGGGACAGGTCCGTGCCGGGTAGCCGCGTGGCGGTCAGGCGGGCATCCCCCAGCAGCGAGTCCAGGGCGGTTTGCAGGGAGGCGGGCGGCAGCATGGCAACGGCGTTCGGTGATAAAAGGCGCGCCTGTATAGCGCAAAGCCGGGCAATTTGTCTCGCCCGGGCTATCGAGTACCATGGCCGCACTTTCAAGCCATACGGGCGCTTCCCATGCACTGTCCCTTCTGTGGTGCGCACGACACCAAGGTTATTGACTCGCGTCTGGTCGCCGAGGGCGACCAGGTGCGCCGCCGGCGCGAATGCCTGGCCTGCGGTGATCGCTTCACCACCTTCGAGACTGCCGAACTGGTGCTGCCGCGGATCATCAAGCAGGACGGCAGCCGCCAGCCGTTCGACGAGGAAAAGCTGCGCGCCGGCATGCAGCGCGCGCTGGAAAAGCGCCCGGTAAGCGTGGAGCGCCTGGAAGAATCCATTGCCCATATCAAGCACAAGCTGCGTGCCAGCGGCGAGCGCGAGGTCAAGGCGTTGATGGTGGGTGAACTGGTGATGGACGAGCTGCGCAAGCTCGACGAGATCGCCTATATCCGCTTCGCCTCGGTATACCGCCGTTTCCAGGACCTCAACGAATTCCGCGAGGAAATTGAGCGCCTGTCCCGCGAGCCGGCCCGGCAATGAACGATCAGGGTTATATGGCACGGGCCCTGGAGCTCGCGCGGCAGGGCCTGTATTCCACCCACCCCAATCCCCGGGTCGGCTGCGTCATCGTGCGTGACGGCCAGATCGTCGGCGAAGGCTGGCACGTGCGTGCCGGCGAACCGCACGCCGAGGTGCATGCCCTGCGCCAGGCGGGCGAGCTGACGCGTGGCGCCACCGCCTATGTGACGCTGGAGCCCTGCAGCCATTTCGGCCGCACCCCGCCTTGCGCCGAAGCATTGGTCCAGGCCGGTGTTGCCCGGGTGGTGGCCGCCATGCAGGATCCCAATCCGCAAGTGGCAGGGCGTGGCCTGGAGCGGCTGCGCAGCGTGGGCATCGAGGTCTGCTCCGGCGTGCTCGAAGCGGAAGCCCGCGAGCTGAACGTGGGCTTTATCAAGCGCATGGAAAGCGGCCTGCCCCATGTGCGGGTGAAACTGGCCATGAGCCTGGACGGCCGTACCGCCATGGCCAGCGGCGAAAGCCAGTGGATCACCGGGCCGGCGGCGCGCGCTGCCGTGCAGCGGCTGCGCGCGCGCTCCAGTGTGGTGATCACCGGCGCCGATACCGTATTGATGGACGCTGCGCGGTTGACCGTGCGCAGCGACGAGCTGGGCGTTTCGCCCGGGCAGGCCGCGCTGGCGCTGGGTCGCCCACCGCTGCGCGTGCTGGTGGATGGCCGGGGCCGCGTGCCGCTGTCGGCGCCATTCTTCCAGGCGGGTCCGGCGCTGGTGGTCACCGCGCTGGATACCCCGGTGGATTACGCCACGGCCGGGCATGAGTGCCTGGTGTTGCCGGGCGAGGGCGAATACGTGGACCTGGCGGCGTTGCTGCGCACGCTCGCTGGGCGCGGTGCCAACGAGGTGCTGATCGAGGCCGGTCCGCGTCTGGCGGGCGCCTTCGCACAACAGGGCCTGGTGGACGAGTTCCAGATCTTCATGGCCGGCAAGTTCCTTGGCTCCAGCGCGCGACCGCTGCTGGACTGGCCGCTGCAGTGCATGGCCGAGGTGCCGGAGCTGCGCATTCGCGAGATCCGCGCCGTGGGCGATGACTGGCGAATCATCGCGGTACCTGCGTAGGGCGGTCAGCGCTTTATCTGGCCGCCGCCGGCGGTGCACCCAACCCCCATGGTGGCCAACGCGGCGCGTTGACCACCCTTGTATCTCGACTACCGACCTTTTTGAGGCGATAGTCCCCGACTGATCATC
>NZ_JBOY01000057.1:0-1241 GCF_000647775.1 Pseudomonas sp. RL
GTAGATACCGTCTTGCTCCCTACCGCGCAAGCGCCAGTTTGGGTTCGAAGGGCTGGCCGGATTTGAGTACTCCATAGGCGATGTGCAGCAGCTTGCGCATCGCCGCGCAGACGATCTGTTTGCCGCGCTTGCCACGGCTCCTCAGGCGCTCCGCCAGGGCCTTGATGGCGGGGTTGTGCTGCATGGCCGAGATGGCCGGCATGTACAGCCGGCTGCGCAGGAAGCCCGAGCCGATGCGCGAGATGGGCGTCGGCCCTTGATACTCCCCCGATTGGTCTGGCCGGGGCGTCAGCCCGGCAAAGGCCGCCACGGCCTTGGCGCTGCGAAACGCCAGCGGATCCCCCAGTTCGCCCAGTAGCAGGGCGGCTGTCTGGTCGCCGAAGCCCTTGATGCTGGTCAGCAGCTCCTTGCGTTGGCGCAGGTCCGGATCGTTGTCGATGTGATCCTCGATGGCCTTCAGGGTGCGGCGGATTTCCTCCTCGATGTGGCGCAGCACGGTGTGGATCGAGTCCTGAATATTCGCGTCGGCGCTCTCCAGGCGATTGCGCTCCATCTGTTCCATCTCGCGCAGGTCCGCCAGACGGCGCACCAGCGCACGCAGGCGCTTCTGGGCCGGCGGTTCAGGTTGCCAGAGTCGCAGCCGCGATTTGGCCAGTTGGTCCTGACCGAAGCCGGCAATCAGCTTGGCATCCGTCTTGTCGGTCTTGCCCCGCGACAGCTGAGTCTTGGCATAGGCGGCGGTCTGCGCCGGATTGACCACGCTGACGCGATAGCCCCGCTCGAACAGGCAGGTGGCTAATGCCTCGTGGTAAATGCCGGTAGCCTCCATGACGATCCAGGCATCGGGTCCGGCGTGTTTCTCCAGCCACTCGCACAACTGGGCAAAGCCGCTGGGATCGTTGGCCAGCCTGCTGCGTGTGCGGTACTTGCCGTTGGGCTGGAGGGTGGCGATATCGAAGGTGTGTTTGGCAACGTCGATGCCCACAACGGCGACCATGTTGAACTCCTGGAATGAAACGATGACAGGATCATCACTGCATCCGGTCCAACCTTGCTTATGCGAGCTCACGCCACGGGCAGGCCCTGGATACCGTTCGGACTTGGCGGATGAGTGTGGAAGGGGGCAGAACTCTCTACGTCGCAGGCTCGAAGCCCTAGGGCGGTCGCGTCTTGCACTCCCTTCCCCCGATGATCAGTCGGGGACTATCGCCTCAAAAAGGTCGGTAGTCGAGATACAAGGG
>NZ_JBOY01000058.1:0-15936 GCF_000647775.1 Pseudomonas sp. RL
GGTCTCCCCATGTGAGAGTAGGTCATCGTCAAGCACCTAAAACCAAAACCCCAACCCGCCACAGCGGGTTGGGGTTTTGTCTTTTCCGACTTTGGGAATTCAACTTTTCGCCCGTCAGGCCGTTAACTTCTTACATTCATTTTCTAGGCGCTCCGCAATGGCTGTTCAACAAGACAACGCTCTGATCAATGACCTGATGGAACAGGTACTATTCCTGGTTTCCCACCCCACTCTGAATGCGGAAGCGCCTGATCAACAGGAAGTGGATCAACTGTTCGCCGAGGTTCGCCAGAACATCTGGCACATGCTGTCCGAAAAACTGGACCTGGCTGGCAAGGAACTCAACGAGCACACCGCCAAAGCCCTCGATGCCATCATTTATGTGGTCACCGGGCTGGGTCAGTCCATTGGTGGGGCGGCCGACGAAGAGGCGCAGTTGGCTCTGCTGAACAAGGCGCGCGGAGAGGTCTGGTACGTGGTAGAAAACCACATCCTCTGACCCGGTGCTGGGCCCACTCGTTATTGCAGCGGGCCCAGCAGTGTGTTGACATCCTCTTCGCTGAGTTGCCAGCCACCCTCAGCGCCGCGAAGCAGGCCGTCGGCCAGCTGTGCCTTGTGGCGTTGCAGCTGCTGAATTTTTTCTTCCACACTGCCCCTGGCGATCAGCTTGTAGACGAAAACTGGTTTGTCCTGCCCGATGCGATAGGCGCGGTCACTGGCTTGCGCTTCGACAGCCGGGTTCCACCAGGGATCGAAGTGGATCACCGTATCTGCAGCCGTCAGGTTGAGGCCGGCGCCTCCGGCCTTGAGGCTGATCAGAAAGACCGCATGCTTGCCAGCCTGGAATTCGCGCACTGGCGTGGCGCGATCCCGGGTGCTCCCGGTCAGCAGGGTGTAGCTGATATGGCGACGTTTCAGTTCCTGTTCGATCAGCTCCAGCATGGCGGTGAACTGCGAAAACACCAGTACCCGTCGGCCTTCGGCACTCAGTTCCTCCAGCATCTCGAGTGTGGCCACCAGCTTGGCCGAGTGTTCCGCCCTGCCGTGCCCTTCATCCAGTAGGCGTAGGTCGCAACAGGCCTGACGCAGACGCAGCAAGGCCTCAAGGATCACCAGCTGGCTGCGTGCCAGCCCCTGGCGCTGGATCTCCTCGCGCACCTTGCTATCCATTGCCAGGCGCAAGGCCTCGTAGCGATCACGCTGGGCCGGGGTCAGTTGTACCCACTGAGTGATCTCGGTCTTCGCTGGCAGTTCGGGGGCAACCTGTTGCTTGGTGCGGCGCAGCAGGAAGGGCTGCACCCGTGCGCGCAGCAGGGTAAGTCGTTCGAGATCGCTGTGTTTTTCGATGGGAGTTCGGTAATGGCGGGCGAACTCCTGCTCCCGTCCCAGCCAGCCCGGCATCAGGAAGTGGAAGAGCGACCAAAGTTCACCCAGATGATTTTCCAATGGCGTCCCGGTCAGACAGAGGCGTTGCCGGGCGTTGAACATTCCCAACGCCAACGCGGCCTTGCTGCGTGCGTTCTTGATGTTTTGCGCCTCGTCAAGGATCAGCAGGTGCAGGTGCTGACGGCTCAGTCGCTCGGCATCACGCGGCAGCAGGGCGTAGCTGGTCAACAGCAGATCATATTCCGCAAGCCGTCCGAATTCCTGATGGCGGCGCGGCCCTTGAAGAGCCAGAACCTTCAACTGCGGGGTGAATCGTGCGGCCTCATCCAGCCAGTTGGGAATCAGGCTGGTGGGCATGACAATCAGCGCCGGCGCGGTCAGTCGCCCTGCATTCTTCTCCGACAGGATGAACGCCAGGGTCTGCAGTGTCTTGCCCAGCCCCATGTCGTCGGCCAGTACACCGCCCATACCCAGCTCACCCAGCGCACGCATCCAGGCCACACCCTGTTGTTGATAGGGTCGCAACTGGGCCTGCAGGCCGGCGGGTTGTGGCATAGGCTGCGAACTCAGGGTGTTGAGCCGGTGCGCCAGTTCTCGCAACCGTTCACCACCCTCCCAGCGCAAGGCATCGTCCGCCGCCTCCAGCCGCTGCAGGCGTGCCGCATCGGCCAGCGGCAGGCGTAGCTGCTGCAGATCGGCCGGCTGCTCCTGGAAGTACAGCTCGCCCAGGTTCTGCAGCAGCGGCCTGAGGCGAGCCAGTGGCAAGGCTACGCGCTGTCCGCCGGGCAAGAGGGCGAAGAGAACCTCGTCATCCGCGGCGTCCTGCGCGTCGGCCGTCAGCAACCAGGGCCGGCTGCGAATGGCCTGCAGCAGAATGGGTAACAGGCTGATGCGCTGCCCGTCCACTTCGATGCCCATTTCCAGATCGAACCAGTTCGGATCGCTCGCTTCGTTGACGTGGGCATACCAGTGATCCACCTGGGCGAGGTTGAAATGAAAGTCCGGCAGGATGGTGATATTCCAACCCTCCTGGCGCAGCATTGGCACGCCATCGCGGGTGAACTGCATCCAACTGGTGGTATCGGGCAATTCGAAAGGCTCGCCATCCTTTTCGCCAAGGGCCTCGCTGACCCGCAGGGCGATGCTGAACCCCAGCTCGGCGAGGCGCTGGCGATAGAGGGTTTCGCGCTCCACATCACGGCGGATACGCAACTGGCGGCCCGGAGCGATGAAGCGCAGCGGGTCGCCGGTGGCCTTGCCGTGTACACGCTGTCCGTCGTACTCGAATGTCAGCGCGGCGCGGTGCTGGATCTGCTCGGTCATGCGCCCTTTGCGGGCATCGAAATGCACACGGACATGGCTGTTGAGCAGCAGGTGTGGCCGCGGTTCCAGGTCGGTGCGCAGGATCTGTTCGACTTCGGGCTCGCTGGCCCGCGGTGCGATGCCTCGGCGATGGGCATCCTCCAGGGCCAGCAGGGCTGCTACCACGTGCTTGCAGTTGTACCCCACCGGGCAGCTGCACAGGCCGTGCACTTCCCAAGGGGCGTTACTGCGGGGCTGCAGGCGTATGGACTGCCGATAGTCGTGCTCTTCGGAGCCCCGGCAGCGGGCTTTGAGAATCTGCCCTTCGATGGCGAGCAACGTGGAGCGGCCCTGTTCCGCGTAGCGCCGACCGCGCGCCACGCAGCCCCCTTCGAAACGCTCGAGCCAGTCGCGCTGGGTCACCCTGCGGATGTCGGCGCTCATGAGCGGCGATCCGCTGTTGGAGAAAGGTACAGGTCGAACTGCATCAACTTCACAGGCCGAATCAGGGAAACCGCAAATTCTCGCACGGCCGCCGGCACCTGGGCAGCCCCGGGCGATGCGTTGCATCGTTACAGGGCAGGATTGCGAGCGAGTTGCCGCGATGGTGCGCACCCGTGCGCAACCGGAAACGCCGCGATGCTCTGGAATGCCATAGTTGCCGTTGGTCGGAAGCCGCGCAAGCTGGTGCGCCCCTTGCTCTGCCTGTGATGAGACTTACCAACGGCGAGGGCGGCAACCATGTTCGATCCCTATCGGTACCTGAGGCTCGCCTTTGCGGATGACTTTCGCGTGTGCTTCAGCCCGCAGCGGGCGGATGGCAGCCGCCTGCTGGTGCTGTGCGATCGTCAGAACCGGCTGATCCGGCGCCGGCTGTCGGCGCGCGAGCTGCAGGATCCGGACGCGTTGCGCCGGCTGATTCGCAGCATTCGATTTGGCATCGCCATCGAACGTGGCCAGGCATTGCTCTGGCTGATCAGAACTGACGCCGTAGACCGAAACGCTTGCTCAGCACGCGATCCAGCACGCCGCCGGGTAACCAGGCGGCCATGAGCGGCAGGCTGCGGCTGCCGTTGCCCAGGCGCAGCACGCGGGGGCGTCTGCGCGCCTGGACAGCGGCGAGCACCGCGCGGGCGAAGTCCGCCGCGGGTGTCGGGTTTTGCTGGGAGGCTCTGGCACGGGCCCGGATGCCATCTCGCATTGGCCACCAGGGGGAGGACTCGTTCAGCATTGCCTCGGCCTGCTGGCTGGCATGAGCACCGAAGCTGGAGGCGATGGCGCCGGGCTGGACTTCCATGACCTGGATACCGAACGGTGCCAGTTCCAGGCGCAAGGCGTCGGAGAGTGCATGCACCGCAGCCTTGGAAGCGCAGTAGGCGCCAGCGAACGGCGTGACCAGCACACCGGAGACACTGCCTATGTTGATCACCAGGCCACGGCTGTCGCGCAGCAGGGGGAAGCAGGCGCGGGCCAGCTCGATCGGGGCGAACACATTGGTCTCGAACTGCCGGCGCAGCGCGTCGGCACCACCATCCAGCAGTGGGCCCATGGCGCCGTAGCCGGCGTTGTTGACCAGTACGTCGAGCCGTCCGGCCCGCTTTCGCAGATCATCGCCCAGCTCCAGTACCGCTTGGGCGTCGTTGACGTCCAAGGCCACGGCGGTGAATCCCGCCGCGGCCAGGGCGGCGAGATCCTCGGGTTTGCGGGCGGTGGCCCATACGCGGTAGCCGGCCGAGAGGAATGCATCGGCCAGGGCGCGGCCGATGCCACTGGAGCAGCCGGTTATCAGGGCAACAGGTTGGGTCATGGCGTGCCTCGCTCGTTGTTATGTCGGGCACTGTAAACAAAAAAGGGAGCGCCTGGCGCTCCCTTGTTTTGCATGGCCTGCTAGTCGAACAGGCCGAAGGTCAGGCGGCTCCACCAGGAGCGCTTGCGTTCCGTCTTCAGCTCGTCGGGCAAGGCGTCCTCGGCTTCCTCGTACTGGCGTTGCACGTCCTGGCTGGCCCGGGTTTCGCCGGGTTCCAGGGTGGTGTCGGTCTCTACCAGCCCAAGGGTCGCGCGGGCCAGCCAGCCGCGTTCGTCCATGCTTTCCCGCGGCACGAAGCGGCCGTTGTCCAGGCTCGGGTGCTGCGGGTAGTTGAGCTTCAGAGTCGCCAGGCTGCTGGCCGCGAGGTCATCCAGCCCCAGGTGCTGATAGGCTTCGACCATCAGGGCCAGGCCGTCACCCACCGCTGGCGTTTCCTGGAAGTTCTCCACCACATAGCGGCCGCGGTTGGCGGCCGCCACATAGGCCTTGCGGGTCAGGTAGTACTGGCCGACATGCACTTCGTTGGCGGCCAGGCGGTTGCGCAGGAAGATCATGCGCTGCTTGGCATCCGGGGCGTAGCGGCTGTTGGGATAGCGGCTGGTGAGTCGGGCGAATTCGTTGTAGGAGTCGCGCGCCGCGCCGGGATCGCGCTTGGACATGTCCAGCGGCATGAAGCGCGCCAGCAGTCCGTTGTCCTGGTCGAAGGCAGCCAGGCCCTTGAGGTAGTAGGCGTAGTCGACCTGCGGGTGCTGCGGATGCAGGCGGATGAAGCGATCGGCGGCGGACTTGGCAGCCTCCGGCTCCATGTTCTTGTAGTAGGCGTAGATCAGTTCCAGCTGCGCCTGCTCGGCGTAGCGGCCGAAGGGGTAACGGGACTCCAGGGCCTTGAGCTTGTTCACGGCGGTGGTGTAGCTCTTGTCGTCCAGCGCGGACTGCGCCTGGCGATACAGCTCGGCTTCGCTGAGTTCGTCGTCCTTGGACTCCTGGGAGGCGCAGGCGGCAAGGGCCAGGGTGGCGATCAGCAACAGATGTTTCACGTGCATGGCGGCTTGCGTCCCTGTGACGGCCGCGGGCCGTCCTGATATAGTGTGCGGCCCGGAACTCCGGGCCAGGACGCCGTATTTAATCACAAGCGCCGCCCCAGTCCAAAGGCCGCGCCCCGTTGCCCAGCATGTCACCGACTCCCACGCAAACCATTCAGCTGCGCGCCGAAGTTCCCTACGAACTGGGTGGCCAGCGCCTCGACCAGGTTGCCGCACAGCTGTTCGCCGACCATTCGCGCTCGCGCCTGACCAGCTGGATCAAGGACGGCCGCCTGACCGTCAACGGTGCGGTGCTGCGTCCGCGCGACATCGTGCACGGCGGCGCCGTGCTGGAGCTCGAGGCCGAGCAGGAAGTGCAGGGCGATTGGGTAGCCCAGGACATCGCCCTGAACATCGTCTACGAAGACGACCAGTTGATGGTGATCGACAAGCCGGCCGGCCTGGTGGTGCACCCGGCGGCCGGGCACGCCGACGGCACGCTGCTCAATGCGCTGCTGCACCATGTGCCGGGTATCGATCAGGTACCGCGTTGCGGCATCGTGCATCGTCTGGACAAGGACACCACCGGCCTGATGGTGGTGGCCAAGACCCTGGAAGCCCACACCACGCTGGTGGATCAGCTGCAGAAACGCACCGTCAGCCGCATCTACGAGGCCATCGTGATCGGCGTGATCACCGCCGGCGGCACCATCGACGCGCCCATCGGCCGTCATGGCACCCAGCGCCAGCGCATGGCGGTGAGCGTCGGCGGCAAGCCGGCGGTCAGCCATTACCGGGTGCTGGAACGCTTCCGCTCGCACACCCACGTGCGGGTCAAGCTGGAAACCGGGCGCACCCACCAGATCCGCGTGCACATGACCCACATCGGCTATCCGCTGGTCGGCGACCCGGTGTACGCGGGCCGCTTCCGCATTCCGCCGGCGGCCAGCCCCACGCTGGTCGACAGCCTGAAAAACTTCCCCCGGCAGGCGCTGCACGCGCGCTTCCTGGAGCTGGAGCACCCGACCACCGGCAAGCGCATGAAGTGGGAATCGCCGCTGCCCGAAGACTTCGTCTGGCTGCTCTCCCTGCTGCGCCAGGACAGCGAGTCCTTCGTCTGATGATGACCGACTGGCTGGTCCCCGACTGGCCGGCGCCGGCCGGCGTACGCGCCTGCGTGACGACCCGCAGCGGCGGCATCAGCCAGTCGCCGTTCGACAGTTTCAACCTCGGCGATCACGTGAATGACGATCCGCAGGCGGTGGCCGAGAACCGCCGCCGCCTGCGGGACGCCCTCGACTGCCAGCCTGCCTGGTTGAGCCAGGTGCATGGCATCCGCGCGGTGGAAGCCGATCCCGCCCGCGTCCAGGAAGCTGATGCCAGCTGGAGCGCCACGCCGGGCGTGGCCTGCGCCATCCTGACCGCCGACTGTCTGCCCGCGCTGTTCTGCGACCGCGCCGGTACCCGCGTGGCAGCGGCGCATGCCGGCTGGCGCGGGCTGGCCGGCGGCATGCTGGAAGCCACCCTCGATGCGCTGGATTGCCTGCCCGGAGAGGTGCTGGTCTGGCTCGGCCCGGCCATCGGGCCGGAGGCGTTCGAAGTGGGGCCGGAAGTGCGCGAGGCCTTCCTGGTTGGACATCCGCAAGCGGACGCGGCGTTCCGGCCGAGCGCCAATTCCGGCAAGTACCTGGCCGATCTTTATCAGTTGGCGCGCATCCGCCTGGCCGCGCGCGGCGTCACCGCCGTGTATGGCGGCGGGTTGTGCACCTGGAGCGACCCACGCTTCTACTCGTACCGCCGCGCCGCGCGTACCGGGCGTTTCGCCTCGCTGATCTGGCTGGCGCCGCGATAACAGGCACCGCTGCCGATTGTGTAGGGGCCGAGCCGCGATGCGCTTGTGCAGGCGCCACCCAGGAGCTCGCGACTGAAGTCGCTCCTACAGTTGACCCTGCAGCTTCTCGGCACCTGCGACCTGGCGTCACGGCTCGCCCGGCGCCCTTGAATCCTTGGGCATCATCCTCATCTAAGGAGCATCCACGGGCCGTTCACCGCCCGCTCGCTTCTCAATGAGGAACCTCTTCATGCGTATCGATCGTTTGACCAGCAAGCTGCAGCTCGCGCTGTCCGACGCGCAGTCCATCGCGGTGGGCTTCGATCACCCGGCCATCGAACCGCTGCACCTGATGCAGGCGCTGCTGGAGCAGCAGGGCGGCTCGATCAAGCCGCTGCTGATGCAGGTCGGTTTCGACGTCAACAGCCTGCGCCAGGCGCTGACCCGCGAGCTCGACCAGTTGCCCAAGCTGCAGAACCCCACCGGCGACATGAACCTGTCCCAGGACCTGGCGCGCCTGCTCAACCAGGCTGACCGCCTGGCCCAGCAGAAGGGCGACCAGTACATCTCCAGCGAACTGGTGCTGCTCGCCGCGCTGGACGAGAACACCAAGCTTGGCAAGTTGCTGCTCGGCCAGGGCGTGAGCAAGAAAGCGCTGGAGAACGCCGTCACCAACCTGCGCGGCGGCGCTGCGGTCAACGATCCCAACGCCGAGGAAGCGCGCCAGGCGCTGGACAAGTACACCGTCGACATGACCAAGCGCGCCGAGGAAGGCAAGCTCGACCCGGTGATCGGCCGCGACGACGAGATCCGCCGCACCATCCAGGTACTGCAGCGCCGCACCAAGAACAACCCGGTGCTGATTGGCGAACCCGGCGTGGGCAAGACCGCCATCGTCGAGGGCCTGGCCCAGCGCATCGTCAACGGCGAGGTGCCGGACGGCCTGAGGGACAAGCGCCTGCTGTCGCTGGACATGGGCGCGCTGATCGCCGGCGCCAAGTTCCGCGGCGAGTTCGAGGAACGCCTGAAGGCGGTGCTCAACGAGCTGGCCAAGCAGGAAGGTCGGGTGATCCTGTTCATCGACGAGCTGCACACCATGGTCGGCGCCGGCAAGGCCGAGGGCGCCATGGACGCCGGCAACATGCTCAAGCCCGCCCTGGCGCGTGGCGAGCTGCACTGCGTGGGCGCCACCACCCTGGACGAGTATCGCCAGTACATCGAGAAGGACGCCGCCCTCGAGCGCCGCTTCCAGAAGGTGCTGGTCGACGAGCCCAGCGAGGAAGACACCATCGCCATCCTGCGTGGCCTCAAGGAGCGCTACGAGGTGCACCACGGGGTGACCATCACCGACGGCGCGATCATCGCGGCCGCCAAGCTCAGTCACCGCTACATCACCGACCGCCAGCTGCCGGACAAGGCCATCGACCTGATCGATGAGGCCGGCAGCCGCATCCGCATGGAAATCGACTCCAAGCCCGAGGAGCTGGACCGCCTGGATCGCCGCCTGATTCAGCTGAAGATCGAGCGCGAGGCGCTGAAGAAGGAAGACGACGAGGCCACCAGGAAGCGCCTGGAGAAACTCGAGGACGACATCGCCAAGCTGGAGAAGGAATACGCCGACCTGGAGGAAATCTGGAAGTCGGAGAAGGCCGAGGTGCAGGGCACCGCGCAGATCCAGCAGAAGATCGAGGTGGCTCGCCAGGAAATGGAGGCCGCGCGGCGCAAGGGCGACCTGGAAGCCATGGCGCGCATCCAGTACCAGACCATTCCCGACCTGGAACGCAGCCTGCAGATGGCCGAGCAGCATGGCCAGGTGGAAAAGCAGCTGCTGCGCAACAAGGTCACCGACGAGGAAATCGCCGAGGTGGTCTCCAAGTGGACCGGCATCCCGGTGGCCAAGATGCTGGAAGGCGAACGCGAGAAGCTGCTGAAGATGGAAGACATGCTGCACCAGCGCGTCATCGGCCAGCACGAGGCGGTGGTCGCGGTGGCCAACGCGGTGCGCCGCTCGCGCGCCGGTCTGGCCGACCCGAACCGGCCGAGCGGCTCGTTCCTGTTCCTCGGCCCGACCGGCGTGGGCAAGACCGAGCTGTGCAAGGCGCTGGCCGAGTTTCTCTTCGACACCGAGGAGGCGATGATCCGTATCGACATGTCCGAGTTCATGGAGAAGCACGCCGTGGCTCGCCTGATCGGCGCGCCGCCCGGCTATGTCGGCTACGAGGAAGGCGGCTATCTGACCGAGGCGGTACGCCGCAAGCCGTACTCCGTGGTGCTGCTGGACGAGGTGGAGAAGGCCCACCCGGACGTGTTCAACATCCTGCTGCAGGTGCTGGAAGACGGCCGGCTGACCGACAGCCATGGCCGCACCGTGGATTTCCGCAACACGGTGGTGGTGATGACCTCCAACCTCGGCTCGGCGCAGATCCAGGAACTGGTCGGCGACCCGGACGCGCAGCGCGCGGCGGTGCTGGATGCCGTCAGCCATCACTTCCGGCCGGAGTTCATCAACCGCATCGACGAGGTGGTGGTGTTCGACCCGCTGGCCCGCGAGCAGATCGCCGGCATCGCGCAGATCCAGCTGGGCCGCCTGCGCCAGCGCCTGGCCGAGCGCGAGCTGAGCCTGGAGCTCTCCGACGAGGCCATCGACAAGCTGATCGCGGTCGGCTACGACCCCGTATACGGCGCCCGCCCGCTCAAGCGCGCCATCCAGCGCTGGATCGAGAACCCGCTGGCGCAGCGCATCCTGGCCGGCGACTTCGCACCCGGCGCGGTGGTGCAGGCCAAGGTGGAGGGAGACGAGATCGTCTTTGCCTAACCTGTTTCGTCTACGACCAATGAACAACGGGGGCCTCTGGCCCCCGTTTTCGTCTGCGGGCATGCTGCAGGTTCAATTTTGCCTTGGAGACCTGCCCATGCTGATGCGCGCCGACCGTTCGACCCTGCTGGTCATCGATATCCAGGAACGCCTGTGCCCGGCCCTGCACGAGGCCGAGGCGCTGGTGGACAACAGCGCCTGGCTGATCCGTGTGGCGCGCAAGCTGAACGTGCCGGTGCTGGTCAGCGAGCAGTACCCGAAGGGGCTGGGCCCGACCGTGGCGGCCTTGCAGCCGTTGCTGGAGGGCGTGACGCCGGTGGAAAAACTGCGCTTTTCCACCGCCCGGGAAGCGGCGCTGCTGGCCCAGCCCGGCGGCGAGCGGCAGCAGTTCGTGGTGTGTGGTGCGGAGACCCACGTCTGCGTGCTGCAGACGGTGCTGGAACTGCTGGAAGCCGGCCGACAGGTGTTCGTGGTCGAGGAGGCGGTGACCTCGCGCACGCCGGCCAACAAGCAGCTGGCGCTGGCGCGCATGCGGCAGGCCGGCGCGCAGATCGTCTCGGGCGAGATGGTGGCCTTCGAGTGGATGGAACGGGCGGGGACCGAGACGTTCAAGGAAATCAGCCGGACGCTGATTCGCTGAACTGCCAAAGAGTTGGCGATATCGCGCCGATATCATGGCAGGCTTCTTGCTGGCGCACGGACTAACGTCAATCCCTGCACCATTTGGAGGCACGATGAGGCCTGTTCCGTTGCACAGCCCTTGGCGCGACCGTCGCCACCGACTCTATGCACTGCTCGTCTGGATGCTGGTCGGCCTGCTGCTGACCCGTCCGCAGACCCAGACCGGTGTTTTCATCGCACTGGGTGTCTTTCCGCTGCTGGGCATCCTGGCCTTGCTGCTGCACCGCTGGTGGATCAATCGTTTCGCCCGCAGCAACCTGATGCACGCCATCTACGTCGGGCTGGTCATGCTGGTGAGTGGCGGGGTGTTCGAAGCCATCCAACTGCTGCGGCCCTACCTGGGCGAACATTTTCTCTGACGCGCCGCAGGCGCGCCGTGCCCGGCGCGATGGTGGACAGGAAGAACGCTGTCCGCCCTGCGGGTCCGCGCCGTTTCGTAGGGTGGATCGCGCTCCACCGATCCACCATGCGCGCCGTCAGGCAGCGCTAGCCGCCTTCTCCGCCCTGCCAACCCTTGCGCCAGGCCTCGCGCTGCTTGGGCGTCAGGAAGGTCCATGACACGAAGCGGCTTTGCTTCTGGCCCTGCGCCATCGGCGTGATACGGATATCGCGCGCGCCCAGCGCTTGCAGGCGGCTCTCCAGGCCCGGCAGGTTGCCCGCCTTGGACACCAGCGTGCTGAAGCGGTAGACCTGCGTGGCGAACTGCGCGCTTTCATGGGCCAGCGTGTCGATGAACGCCGCTTCGCCCCCGGGACAGTGCAGCTCGTTGCTCTGCCCACCGAAGTTGAGCACCGGCAGGGCACGCTTGGGGTCCAGCTTGCCGAGGTTGCGCCACTTGCGCCGGCTGCCGCTCAGCGCTTCGTCCGCCGAGGCGTGGAACGGCGGGTTGCACAGGGTCAGGTCAAAGCGCTCGTCCGGCTGGATCACGCCCTGGAAGATATGTGCGGGGTCGGCCTGCTGGCGCAGCTCGATACGTTCCTGCAGGCGATTGGCACGCAGGATCTCCGCCGCCGCCTTAAGCGCGGTGGCATCGATGTCCGCACCGACGAAACGCCAGCCGTATTCATGCAGGCCGATCAGCGGGTAGACGCAGTTGGCGCCGCTGCCCACATCCAGCACCCGAATCCGCGAGCCCTCTGGGATGCGGTTGCCGTTGTCGCCGGCCAGCAGATCGGCCAGGCCATGCAGGTAATCGGCGCGCCCGGGAATCGGCGGGCACAGGTAACCGGCCGGAATGTCCCAGTGGCGCAGGCCGTAGTGCTGGCGCAGCAGCGCGCGGTTGAACACCTTCACCGCTTCGGGATTGGCGAAGTCGATGCTCGGCTTGCCATAAGGATTGGTGATGACGAAACGCGCCAGTTCCGGACAGATTTTGATCAGGGCGGGAAAGTCGTAGCGTCCCTGGTGGCGGTTGCGTGGGTGCAGGGCGTGGGCAGCGGTGGACATCGGGAAACATCGGCGGGCGGATAGGGCGGCGATTTTCCCATATCCGTGCGGGTGGAGGGGAGCGCCGCTCGCTCGTGGGTGCGCCCCCTCTACCCGGCCCTCTCCCGCGAGGGGAGAGGGGGGAAGCCGGCTCAGCCGCGCTTGCCCAGCACGCCGCGCAGGGTTTCCTGGATATCGGCGGGGATCAGCACGGTCTTGGCGTTGGTGCTCTTGCTTAGGCCTTCCATGGCGGCGATGTACTTCTCGCCGAGCAGGAACATCATCGGGCCGGTTTCGTTGCCGATGGCCGAGGTCACGCGACGAATCGCCTCGGCCGACGATTCGGCCAGGGTCACCTGGGCATCAGCGTCGCGCTTGGCCGATTCCAGGCGGGCCTCGGCCTCCAGGATCGCCGCCTGCTTGGCGCCTTCGGCGCGGGTCACGGTGGCCTTGCGCTCACGCTCGGCGGCGGCCTGCATTTCCATGGCGCGCTGCATGGATTCGGACGGCTTGATGTCCTGGATCTCCACCGACTTCACCGTCAGGCCCCAGTCCACGGCCTCGTCGGCGATGCTCTCGCGCAGGCGGGCCTTGATCTTGTCGCGCGAGGACAGCGCCTCGTCCAGCTCCATCTCGCCGACGATCGAACGCAGCGTGGTCATGATCAGGTTGCGGATCGCCTCGGAGAAATCGGTCACCCCGTATACCGCCTTCACTGGGTCGGTGACCTTCACGAAGGCGATGGCGTTGGTGAGGATCACCGCGTTGTCGCGGGTAATCACTTCCTGCTCCTGCACGTCGAGGATGATGTCCTTGGTCACCAGCTTGTAGGCCACCCGATCCAGATAGGGAATCAGGATGTTCAGCCCCGGTCGCAGCGTGCTGTGGTACTTGCCCAGGCGCTCGACCACCCATTCCTCACCCTGCGCCACCAGGCGCACACCCTTGGCGACGGTGACCAGAATGAACACCAGCAGCACTACCGCAACAATCAATCCTTCACTCATGGATCTACTCCTTAAGCCTTGGCAACCTTGAGAAAACTGCCTTCCACGGAAATCACCCGCACGCGCTCACCGGCGGCAATTGCGGATTCGGCCACGCAGGCCCATTCATCGGCGCCGAGGATCGGGCGCTGGAAGCGCACCTTGCCGCGCTGGAACGGCTCGACCGCGCCGACCAGCAGGCCGACTTCGCCCAGCACCGTGCCGTCGGCGGTGCCGATCAGCGTCTTGTGCCGGTCGCGGCGGAACACCTTGAACCACAGCGCCACCATGGCCAGCGAGGCCAGCCCCCAGACCAGCAGCTGCGTGGTCAGCGCCAGAGCGCCGGCCAGTAGCATCAGCAGGCCGACCAGCAGCGCGCCCAGGCCGAACCAGAGTACGAAGAAGGCGGGGATCGCCAGCTCCAGCAGGATCAGCAGCACGCCACCGACCACCCAGTACCACCATTCGATCGTCATCGTTTCCCTCCGGGATGAATCGCCCGCGCAGCCTACCAGTTCGACCGCCGCATCGCCCGTCGCAGACGCTTACAGCGGAAACACCAGCGGCACCAGCAGTACCGTCACCAGCATCACCAGCAGGGTGAAGGGAACGCCGATCTTCACGAAATCGCCGAAGCGATAGCGGCCCGGTCCGAGCACCAGGGTGTTCACCGGTGAGGAGATCGGTGTCATGAACGCCGCCGAGGCGGCCAGCGCCACGGTCATGGCGAAGGGGTAGGGCGACACACCCAGCTGTTGGGCCAACGACAGCGCAACGGGCGCCATCAGCACGGCGGTGGCGGTGTTGGAGATGAACAGCCCGGTCAGCGCCGTGACGGTGAACAGGCAGGCCAGCAGCACCTGCGGGCCGGCGTCGCCGAGCAGCGCAAGCAGGCCGTCCACCGCCAGCGCGATACCGCCGGTCTTCTGCAGGGCCAGGGCAAACGGCAGCATGCCGACGATCAGCACCAGGCTCGGCCAGTGGATGGACTTGTAGGCGCTGTCCATGTCGATGCAGCGGAAGGCGCCCATCAGCAGGCAGGCCAGCAGCGCGGCCAGGGCATTGGGCACCAGGCCGCTGACCATCAGCAGGATCATCACCGTCAGGCTGAACAGCGCGTGCGGCGCGCGGTCGCCGGCCGGCACCACCTCGTTCACTTCCATCGGCAGGCTGAGCACCAGGAAGTCACGGGACAGGCCATGCAAACGGTCGATGTTCTTCCAGGACCCGGCGACCAGCAGGGTGTCGCCAGGGCGCAGCTTGTCGTCGACCAGCACGCCTTCCAGCGCTTCGCGGTTGCGGCGCAGGCCCACCACGTTGAGCTGATGGCGGCTGCGGAAGCCCAGCTCCTGGATGGTCTTGCCCGGCAGCGTCGATTCCGGCGGCAGCGCTACCTCCGCCAGGCCCAGCTCATGGGCGTGGTCCGCGTAGTAGGAACTCTTCAGTTGCAGTGGCGCCAGGCCCAGCTCGTCATAGGCGCCCAGCAGGGCGATGGCGGGGCTGGCCAGGTCGACCAGCAGGATGTCGCCGGCCTGCAGGTTGGTGCTGCCGGTGGCCATCATCAGTTGGTTGCGGAAACGCCCGTGGCGTTCGACGGCGATCACGTTGATGCCGTACTGGCTGCGCAGCTCCAGCTCGTTGAGCAGGCGGCCGGCCAGCGGCGACTCCGGCAGCACCCGCAGGCGCCGCTCGCGTTCGGAAAGCCGGTAGTCGCGCGCCAGATCGGCCAGGGTATGGCGCGAGCGGTCGCCGGCCGACTGACCGTCGTCGCTGCGCAACCAGCGCCGGGCGAACAGCATGTAGCCGATGCCCAGCGCCAGGATGGCGAGGCCTATGGGGGTGAAGGCGAAGAAGTCGAAACCGCCCAGCCCGGCGCGGCGCAGCTCGCTGTGCACCACCAGGTTCGGCGGGGTTGCCACCAGTGTCAGCATGCCGCTGATCAGCCCGGCGAAGGCCAGCGGCATCATCAGCCGGCCGGGATTGATGCGCAGCCGTGCGGCGATGCCCATGACGATCGGGATGAAGATCGCCACCACGCCGGTGGAACTCATCACCGAGCCCAGGGTGGCCACCGCCAGCATCAGCAGCACCAGCAGGCGCGTCTCGCTGCTGCCGGCGGTGCGCACCAGCCAGTCGCCCATGCGGTAGGCGATACCGGTGCGCACCAGGCCATCGCCGATGATGAACAGTGCGGCGATCAGCACCACACTCGGGTCGCTGAATCCGGCCAGTGCCTCCGGTACCGTGAGGATGCCCAGCAGTGGCAGCGCCACCATGGCCAGGACGGCTACCACGTCCATGCGCGGTTTATTGCGTACGAACAGTGCGACACAGCAGGTGAGCAGGGCGAGAACCAGCAAGAGATCAAGGGTCATGGGAGATACGACAAGGAAGGCGTGGCGAAATGCCGGCATACGATACCGGTAACCGGGGTTTTTGGAAGGCCCCGGGTCGGTCGTAGGATGGATCGCGCTTCACCGATCGATCGCGCCGCCAGGTGCGGCCGGCTAGGTGCGGCCGGCCAGGTGCGGCCGGCTAGGTGCGGCCGGCTAGGTGTGGCCGGCGCGGTGGTGCGGCAACTCTCAGCCGCAGCGGGGCGCTGTGCCTTCCTCGCCGTGGGCGTCCAGCGGCTCCTCGCAACCGAGGCCACCGTCGCGGCGCGGGCGAATGAACACCGCCCC
>NZ_JBOY01000059.1:0-32069 GCF_000647775.1 Pseudomonas sp. RL
AGCGGCAGGGCCAGCGCCAGGCCGACGTTGCACAGCGCCGCCGGCCAGGGGCCGAGCAGGCCGCTGAGCCAGAAGCTGGCGCGGGCCAGCAGCCACAGCACCAGCAGCCAGAAGAACAACGGCCGGCCCACCGGCGCGGTGCGGGTGAACTCCGGCACGGCGGTGAGCACGAAGCCGGCCACGGCAGCCAGGCCGAAGCCGAACAGCAGCTCGTGGGCATGCCACACCAGCGGCCCGCCGAGCGCCGTCGGCAGCGGCCACAGGCCGCGCAGATATCCCAGCCACAGGCCGATCAGCAGCACGGCGCTGGCCAGGGTGGCCAGGAAGAACGGGCGGAAGGCGCAGAGCAGCCAGGGTGCGCCCTGCCATCGGGCGGGAACGGCGAGTTTCAGCATCGGCTCGGGCTCCGGGGGGGCGCGTCAAGGGGGCTGTCGGGCAGCACCGAAAGGGTTGCCGGTTGGCCGGCGGGCTGGACGGCGACGGCATCCGGCAGGCCGAAGCTGTCGCGCACCACGCGTTCCTGCAGCAGCTCGGCGGTGGTGCGATACACCCAGGCATCGTCGCGCTGCGCGCGGGGCTGGGCGAGGGCGAAGCGGCCGACGATGCGTCCCGGCTCGGCGGCCATGAGCAGGATGCGGTCGGACAGGCGCACGGCCTCCATCAGATCATGGGTGATCATCAGCACCGCCATGCCGCGCTCGGCCTGCAGTTGCTGCAGCAGCGCGTAGAGCTCGGTCTTCAGGCCGATATCCAGCGCCGCGAACGGCTCATCGAGCAGCAGCAGGTCGGGCTCGGGCAGCAGCGCGCGGGCCAGCGCCACGCGGCTCTGCATGCCGCCGGAGAGCTGGCGCGGGAACTTGTCCAGGTCGTCATGCGACAGGCCCAGGCGCGCGGCCAGGCGGATGGCGGCGGCCTCGCGCCGCGCGCGCGGCACGCCGCGGGCCTTGAGGCTCAGGGCGATGTTGCCCTGCGCGGTCTTCCAGGGCAGCAGGCGTGGCTGCTGGAACAGTGTCACCGGGTTGGCGAAGCCGTTGGCGATTCCGCCGTCCTGCACATCCAGCAGGCCATTGCACAGGTGCAGCAGGGTGGTCTTGCCGCAGCCGGAAGGGCCGACCAGCGCGCAGATCTCGCCAGCGCTCAGGGTGAAGGAAATGTCGGCCAGCACCTGGGTGCGCACGAAGCTGTGCGCCAGTTGGCGGACCTCAAGGCGTGGATGGCTCATCAGGACGGCTCCCGCCAGCGCTCGACTTCGCGTTTGAGCGGCTCCAGCAATAGGTATTCGATAGCCAGCAGCAGGCCGACCACGGCGCTGATCCAGGCCAGGGTGCCGGCGCTGTCCAGGTGCGAACGGGTGATCGCCAGGGCGGCGCCGACGCCGTCCTGGCTGGCCAGCAGCTCGGCCATGATGACGATCTTCCAGGACATGCCCAGCGCCGCCACCCAGGCTGGGAACAGGTAGGAGAACAGGTGCGGCAGGTACACATCCAGCACCATCAGGTGTGGCGGCAGGTGCAGGGTACGCGCCATCTCGCGCAACTGGCCGTCCAGAGTGCGGGTGCCCTGCAGGGCGCCGATGAACACCACCGGGAAGGCGGCGACGAACACCGTGAACACCGGCGTGCCGTCGCTGGCGCCAAACCACAGCATGGCCAGGACCAGCCAGGCGATCGGCGGCATGCCGAGCAGCACGGTGACCAGCGGGCGCGACATCATCGAGGCGGTCATCGACACCCCGGCAGCCAGCCCCAGCGCACTGCCGATCAGCAGCGCCAGCGCCAGCCCGCTCAGCGCACGGCGGCCGGTGATCGCCAGCTCCTGCACGGCGCTGCCCTCGGCCCAGAAACGACCCAGGGAGGCGAATGCCTCCAGGGGTTGAGCCAGCACCAGCGAACCGTAGTGCTCGGCGGCCAGCTGCCAGCCGGCGAACAGCAGCAGCAGGCTGGCCAGGGCACCCCAGCCGCTCCACAGGTAGGCCGGCCAGTCGCCCAGCAGGGTGCGCAGCAGTCTCATGGGCGGGCGTCCAGGTAGAAGCCGTCATCCGGCAACTTGCCGCCGATCAGCGCCGGGTTGCGCGCCTGCAGCTGCTCGAACAGGAACTCCACCTCCGGGCGGGCGTCCGGTGCGGCCTTCGCCTGCATCTGGCTGACCGCCATGGCGTCGCTGACCGCTTCGGGCAGCAGCGCCGGCAGGTGCTTGACCACCAACTGCCCGCACGCCTCGGCGTTGGCCTGGCACCAGGCCAGCGAGTCGGCGTAGGCGCTGGCGACGCGCGCGGCCAGAACGGCGTCCTCGCGGGCCGCGCCGACCAGCGCGATGCCGGCCTGGGCGATGCGCGGCGCGCGCTGGAAGCTCAGTCCCCAGGCCTGCTGGATGTCCAGGCTGCGGTACAGCTCCGGGGCCACCAGGCTGAGCGGGAAGGAGCCGCTCTTGCGCAGCGCCATGGACACCGCCGGCTCGGCCAGCAGGGCATGGTCGACACGGCGCATCAGCAGCAGCTGCAGGGCGTCCATCGGATTGGCCACGTAGCGCAGCGTGAGGTCCTGGCGCGGGTTCAGCCCGGCGCGCTCGGCGAGCAGGCCGAACAGCACGTCGGGCATGTCGCCGCGAAACGGCATGGCGATTTCCTTGCCGCGAAAGTCCTCGATGCGCGTCAGTCCCGGTTCGCGGGACACCATCCACAGCAGCCCCCAGGTGGAGACGTTGAGCAGCGCCACCGGGGCGCCACGGTTGTAGAGGTTGGCGGCGACGTTGACCGGCATGGCCAGCACGTCAGCCTGGCCGTTCAGCGCCATCAGCCGCAGCTGGTCCGGGTCGCGCCAGCTGACGAATGCCACGTTATCGGCCAGGTCGGCGAGCGCGCCGGACTCGACCATGTGGATCAGCGGGTTGGACACCGCCGACAGCGGCCCGGCCAGCAGCAGCCGCTGGCGCGGTTCGGCCTGCGCCGCGCCGACCCACAGCAGGGCAGCGCACAGCAGGTACAGCAGACGAGTGCCCATCAGAATGCTCCGCTCACCGCCAGCACGGCGCCGCGCCCCGGCATGGCCAGTTCCTGGCCGCTGACGCCGTCGGCCAGGTGTTCGTGGTAGCGCTTGTCCAGCAGGTTGTTCAGGCGCAGGTCGAGGCGCGCGGTATCCAGCACGCCGAGGCTGCCGAAGCCCCAGCCGACCCGGGCGTCGACCACCGCGTAGCCGGGCGTGGCGTCCTCGGTGCCGTTGGCGAAGCGGGTAGCGACGCGCTCCTGCTCGGCCACCGCACGCACGCCGGCGCGCCAGGACAGGCCGCGCTCGGCCGGTTGGCCGATGCCCAGGCGCAGCTCGTGGGCGGGCATCTGGTACAGCGGCTCGTCGTACTGCTGGTTCTCGCCGCGCAGCCAGGTGAAGCCGGCATCCAATAGGAAGGCGCCCAGCGGCAGGTCGAGGTTGCCCTCCAGGCCGTAGATCTCCACCTCGTCGATGTTTTCCGTGCGTTTGACCGGCAGGCCCTGTTGCATCTGTCCGCTGACCACGCGGCCGGCGATGTAGTCGTCGATGCGGGTGTGGAAGGCCGCCAATTGGTAGCCGAGCGCACCGTCGCGCCCCTTGAGGCCGATCTCCACGCTGGTGGAGCGTTCCGGGTCCAGCTGTGGGTTGCCGATGTGGTAGTAGCCGTCGCCGCGCGCCGCGTCCTCGAAGCGCTCGCGCAGGTCCGGCGAGCGGTAGGCCTGGCCGAGGTTGGCGTAGGCATTGAGGGTGTCGGTCAGCGGCTGCACCACGCCGAGCGACCAGGAAAGGTTGTTGTCACTGCTTTTCAGACCCTGGGTCTGCGCCATGGGGCCGCTGCCCTTCTGGGCGGCATCGCCCTCGACCCGGTCGTAGCGCAGGCCGGCCGTGAACTGCGTCTGGCCGAGGCTGTATTCATCCTGCACGAACAGGCCGGCGGAGGTGACCTCGCCGTCCTCGAAGGGGTTGTTGAGCACACGCGTGCCGGTCGGCGACAGGTAGCGCTCCGGATCGCCGGTCATCTTCCAGCCGTCGACGCCGATGCTCAGCTGGTGGCTGTCGCCCAGCGAGGCCAGCCAGGTGCTGCGCAGGCCGTGGGTGATGAAGCTGACGTCGTTCTCCACGTAGTTGCGCTGCTGCCGCGAGGACCAGGCGCGGATCTGGCGGAACACCTCCTGGCGGTACAGCTCGGTGGACAGGCTGCCGACGCCGAGCGGCGCATCCAGGCCGAGGGCATAGAGCTCGCGGGTCTGCTCCGGCGAATGCATGGTGATCTCGCCGAGCAGCGCGGCCTGGGCGGGCGGCGCGGACTTGCGCGAGGCCGGATACCAGACGTCGCGGTCGTCGTGGCGTTGGGCGTTGAAACGCAGCACGTAGTCGTCGGCGAGCTTCTGCTGGTACTTGAGCAGCAGGCTGTTGGAGCGGTAGCCGGTGTTCGCCTGCGTACCGTCCGGGCTGTCGTAGTCGCCGACATCGCTGCCGGCCACGCCCGCCACCAGACCGTGATCGGGCCCGGAATCCTCCAGCAGCAGCGCACCGCTCAGGGCATCGTCGACCGTGCCGGCGCTGAGGCCGAACCGACCGCCCTGCCGGTGCCGGTCGCTGAAACGCGCCGGCGGAGTGAGTAGGTTGACCGCGCCACCCAGTGCGCCGCTGCCGTAGAGTACCGAGCCCGGGCCCTTGACCACTTCCACGCGGTCCACCAGGCCCAGGTCGCTGAACGAGGCCAGCGCGCCCTGCGGCTGCGCGGAGTTGACTCGCACGCCATCGACCAGCAGCACCACGCTTTCCTTCTTCAGGCCGCGCAGCACCGGGTTCTGCCCCCAGGCGCCGTCGCTGTGCACGGCCAGGCCGGGCTCGCCGCGCAGCAGGCTGCCCAACGGTTCGCTGCTGGCCGGTTGCGGGCGAAGCACTTCGATGGCCTGCGGGGTGTTCTGGCTGTCACTGGCGTAGCCACGGGCGGTAACCACGGTGCTGTCCAGGGTGAGGGTGTCGGCGAACGCGGGCAGACTGGCCAGGGTGAGGGCCAGGGCGAGCGGGGTGGGGCGCAGGTGCATGTGGAACTCCCAGCGGAATGCGGTTTGGGAGCAATGCTAATCCAAACGAGAAGTATTCTCGCTTGACGAAAATCAAGTCAGGGGTAGCCGAGGATGGCCTTCAGTTGCGGCAGATGGTTTTCGATCCAGCGCGGATCGATCGGGCCCCAGTCGCGGATGCGGTAGCGGCCGGCGTTGTGGCGTTCGCCGTCGCCTTGCTCGAAGGTGCAGTCGATGTCCAGCTCGGCCAGTGCCTCCAGGGTGTCCTGGGCGGTGCGGCGCGGCATGCCGGTGGCGGCCATGATGGCCGGCACGCTGCTGGCGGTTTCGCTGTGGATCAGCCAGGCCACGTACAGGCGGCGGTAGAAGCTGGTCTTGGTCTTGCTCGGTGGCATGGAGGTGACTTCCCTGTCAGGCGGGGCGCCGTAGCGCCCCGGAGGAGGAACATCAGAGGACGTTGATCGCCAGATAGACAACTGCCCCACCGGTATAGCCCAGGAAGGCCAGCAGGCTGACCCGCTTGACGTACCAGAAGAAGCCGATGCGCTCCATGCCCATCGCCGCCACGCCAGCCGCGGAGCCGATGATCAGCGAGCTGCCGCCGGTGCCGGCGCAGAAGGCGAGGAACTCCCAGAAGCGACCGTCGGTGACGAACTGGGCGAGCCAACCGGTTTCCTCGGCAGCGGCGGAGGCCAGCATACCGTCGCTGACCAGCGGGTACATCTTCATGGCACCGGCTACCAGCGGCACGTTGTCGACCACGGCAGAGAGCAGGCCGATGGCGTAGTTGATGGCGAAGATGTTGCCCAGGCTGTCGCGCAGCGCGGTGGCGACCTGGGTCAGGTGGCCGGCGGTGGCCAGCGAGGAAACCGCCAGCAGGATGCCGAGGAAGAACAGGATGCTCGGGGTGTCGACGCGGTGCAGTACGCCGATCACCGACAACGGGTGCTTGTGATCGTCTTTCTTGTCGCGGTGCAGGATTTCGGTGGCAACCCACAGCACGCCGAGGCCGAACAGGATGCCCATGTAGGGCGGCAGGCCGGTGACGGTCTTGAACACCGGCACGAAGATCAGCGCACCGATGCCCATGCTCAACACCAGGTTGCGCTCGAACGGCGTGGTCACCGGCGGGTGCTTCTCGCCCAGGTGTTTCTGGCTGCGCGGGCGCGGCGCTTCGCCGCGCAGACGGAAGCTCAGCACCAGCAGCGGCACCAGCAGGCAGACCAGGCTGGGAATGAACAGCTGGGTGATCACGCCCTGGGCGGTGATCTGGCCGCCGATCCACAGCATGGTGGTGGTCACGTCACCGATCGGCGACCAGGCGCCGCCGGCGTTGGCGGCGATCACCACGACGCCGACATACAGCCAGCGTTCCGGGCGGCCGCGCACCAGCTTGCGCAGCAGCGAGATCATCACGATGGTGGTGGTCAGGTTGTCCAGCACTGCGGACAGGAAGAAGGTCAGCAGGCCGATGATCCACAGCAGAGTGACCCGCTTGCGGGTGCGGATGCGGTCGGTGATCACCTTGAAGCCGCCGTGGGCGTCGATCAGCTCGACGATGGTCATGGCGCCGAGCAGGAAGAACAGGATCTCGGCGATCTCGCCCAGGTGGTGGCGCAGCTCGCCCACCACGAAGACGGAGGAGTCCGCCGGGTTATGGGTGCCGAGCTCCAGCAGCGGCAGGATCTGGTCGGCGCCTAAAACAAGCACCGCCCAGGTGAGGGCGGCGGTGAGGAGGGCCGAGGCGGCCTTGTCGAGTTTGAGCGGATGTTCGAGCGCGATGCACAAATAGCCAACGATAAAGATGGCTGCCATCAGGAGGTACATGGACATGACTCCAAAGTGAGGGGATTCGTGCGCGGGAGGCTCGGCTGGCGAGAAGTTGGTGAGGTAATAGCCAGGCGCCATCATCCGTCATGGCTGGGCATTATGCCTGTTTGGACGGGTGAGCGAAATTGTCGCAGGTCAAGCGTGCGGAAAAACCCGGAAACAGATCGCGGTTCGATCTGTTCCGGGCTTCGGGGGAGGTTACAGCGTGGCGATGCGTTCGCGCTGTTCAGCCAGCTTGGCCAGGGCCTGCTCGGCCTCGGCCAGCTTGGCGCGCTCCTTGTCGATTACCGCCGGCGGGGCCTTGTCGACGAAGCTGGCGTTGGACAGCTTGCCGCCGACGCGCTGTACCTCGCCCTGCAGGCGGGCAATTTCCTTGTCCAGGCGCGCCAGCTCGGCATCCTTGTCGATCAGCCCGGCCATCGGCACCAGCACGCGCATCTCGCCGACCAGGGCGATGGCGGCCAGCGGCTCGCGCTCCTCGGCGCCCAGTACGCGCACCGATTCCAGCTTGGCCAGCTTGGCCAGCAGTGGCTCGAAGTCGCCCAGGCGGCGGCGATCCTGCTCGCTGGCGTTGGCCAGCACCACGTTGATGCGCTTGGCCATGGAGATGTTCATCTCGCCGCGAATCTGCCGCACGCCGAGCATGAAGGTCTTCACCCAGGCGATGTCGGCCTCGGCATCGGCGTCCAGCCTGGCCTCGTTCGCCACCGGCCAGGGTTGCAGCATCAGGGTCGGGCCTTCCTTGCCGGCCAGGCCCTTGATGCGCTGCCAGATCTCTTCGGTGATGAACGGCATGATCGGGTGGGCCAGGCGCAGGATGACTTCCAGCACGCGCACCAGGGTGCGGCGGGTACCGCGCAGGCGCTCGGCGGGCGCGTTCTCGTCCCACAGCACCGGCTTGACCAGCTCCAGGTACCAGGCGCAGTACTCGTCCCAGATGAACTCGTAGAGGGCCTGGGCGGCCAGGTCGAAGCGGAAGGCGTCCAGGTGGCGGGTGACATCGTCCTCGCAGCGCTGCAGCGCGGAGATGATCCAGCGGTCCACGGCGGACAGCTCGACGGGCTCATCGTTGACGCCGCAGTCCTTGCCGTCGGTGTTCTCCAGCACGAAGTTGGTGGCGTTCCACAGCTTGTTGCAGAAGTTGCGGTAGCCCTCGACGCGGCCCATGTCGAACTTGATGTCGCGGCCGGTGGAGGCCAGCGAGCAGAAGGTGAAGCGCAGGGCGTCGGTGCCGTAGCTGGCGATGCCTTCCGGGAACTCGGCGCGGGTCTGCTTGGCGATCTTCTCGGCCAGCTTGGGCTGCATCATGCCGCTGGTGCGCTTGGCCACCAGGGTTTCCAGGTCGATGCCGTCGACGATGTCCAGCGGGTCGAGCACGTTGCCCTTGGACTTGGACATCTTGTGGCCCTGGCTGTCGCGCACCAGGCCATGGACATAGACGGTTTTGAACGGGATCTCGCCCATCAGGTGGGTGGACAGCATGATCATCCGGGCGACCCAGAAGAAAATGATGTCGAAGCCGGTGACCAGCACGTCGGTGGGGTGGAAGGTCTTCAGGAAGTCGGTCTGCTGCGGCCAGCCGAGGGTCGAGAAGGTCCACAGGCCGGAGCTGAACCAGGTGTCCAGCACGTCGTCATCCTGGCGCAGCGCCTCGTCGTTGCGGATGCCGTGCTTCTTGCGCACCTCCGCCTCGTCGCGGCCGACGTAGACGTTGCCCGCTTCGTCGTACCAGGCCGGAATGCGGTGGCCCCACCACAGCTGGCGGCTGATGCACCAGTCCTGGATGTCGCGCATCCAGCTGAAGTACATGTTCTCGTACTGCTTGGGCACGAACTGGATCTCGCCGCTCTCCACCACGGCGATGGCCTTCTCGGCCAGCGGTTTGGTGGACACGTACCACTGGTCGGTCAGCCAGGGCTCGATGACCGTGCCGGAACGGTCGCCCTTGGGCACCTTCAGGGCGTGATCGTCGATCTTCTCCAGCAGGCCCATGGCCTCGAACTCGGCAACGATGGCCTTGCGGGCATCGAAGCGGTCCATGCCGGCATAGGCGGCCGGCAGTTCGGCATCGACGTGCTCGTTGACACTGCCGTCCAGGTTGAACACCTGGGCGCGCGCCAGCACGGCGGCGTTCTTGTCGAAGATGTTGATCAGCGGCAGGTTGTGGCGCTTGCCGACTTCATAGTCGTTGAAGTCGTGGGCCGGGGTGATCTTCACGCAGCCGGTGCCGAACTCGCGGTCGACGTAGTCGTCGGCGACGATGGGAATCAGGCGGTTGACCAGCGGCAGCAGCACGTGGCGGCCGATCAGGTCCTTGTAGCGCTCGTCCTCAGGGTGTACGGCCACGGCGGCGTCGCCGAGCATGGTTTCCGGGCGGGTGGTGGCCACCACCAGGTAGCTCAGCCCTTCGGCGGTCTTCGCGCCCTCGGCCAGCGGATAGCGCAGGTGCCAGAGATGGCCCTTCTCGTCGTGGTTCTCCACTTCCAGGTCGGAAATGGCGGTGTGCAGCTTGGTGTCCCAGTTGACCAGGCGCTTGCCGCGGTAGATCAGGCCGTCCTCGTGCAGGCGCACAAAGGCTTCCTTGACTGCCTCGGACAGGCCTTCGTCCATGGTGAAGCGCTCGCGCGACCAGTCCACCGAGCTGCCCAGGCGACGGATCTGCCGGGTGATGGTGCCACCGGACTGCTCCTTCCATTCCCAGACCTTCTCCAGGAACTTCTCGCGGCCCAGATCATGGCGCGACAGGTTCTGCGCGGCCAGCTGGCGCTCCACCACCATCTGGGTGGCGATGCCGGCGTGGTCGGTGCCCGGCTGCCACAGGGTGTTGCGACCCTGCATGCGGCGGAAGCGGATCAGCGCATCCATGATCGCGTTGTTGAAACCATGGCCCATGTGCAGGCTGCCGGTCACGTTCGGCGGCGGCAGGGCGATGGTGTAGGACTCGCCGGACCCTTGCGGGGCGAAATAGTTGTTCGCCTCCCATTCGGCGTACCAACGGGATTCAATGGCGTGCGGCTGGTAGGTCTTGTCCATGCGGCGGGACCCTTAACGGCTGATCGGAAAAAGCCGGTGAGTATAAGGCAAAGCCGCGATGCCTGTGGGAGCGGCTTTTGCCGCACGAATTTCCCTGCGGCGCGTTCCCGTTACGACTTCCCGGCGCGGATCAGGGTGCCCATGCGCTGGCGCAGCCGCTTGCGGATTTCGTCCTCGATGCGCGGCAGGTACTCATCCAGCACTTCCTGGAAGACCAGCTCGGCCGCATTGCGCAACTCGTCGTTGCTGCGCCGCTCGGTACTCGGCGCGGCGGCCGGCTTTGGCGGAAGAACGCCCGGCTCGAGCACATCGCTGAGCACGGGAATGCCATCGGCATCCAGGGCATCGGTGAGCAACGGCGGCTCGGGGGCGACCCGAGGGCGTTGCGCGCCCGGACTTTGCAGCGGGGAAGTGGGGCGGGGCGGCGGTTTGCGTTCCATGACGGCTGGTGGACGCTCAGAGTTCGACACGCTGTGGAGCATAGCCGCGTTGGCGGTACTGACGGAAATGTTCCCGGCAGATGGTCAGCAGCTCGGGCGCCTGGTTGACGATCTCGATCACCCGGCTGTAGCGCTCGGGGTCGGCAGGCAGATCGGGGTGCAGGTTGATCAGCAGACCCTGCGCATGGGCCGGTTGCTGGTCGACGCCGATCACCACCGGGGCATCCGCGCCATCCTCGTGGCGGTTGTGGGGGATGAAGCTGGCGCTGCGGTAGCTCCACAGCAGGTTGTCCAGCGCTTCGCAGTCGGCCTCGTCCGCGCCGCGGATGAACACGGTCAGGCCGGCGCGCCAGGCCTTGCCGGCCAACTGGCAGGCGACCTTGAGGCGCTGGCGCGGATCGGTATCGGGCAGGACGTAGAACTCGACGCGTGGCATGCGGCTTCCGGGTCAGGTGAGGCGGGCGCCGGATCTCGACGCCCGCGCGGGAGGATCAGCCCTCGCTGCGGTCCAGCAGGTACTGGGTCAGCAGCGGGACCGGGCGGCCGGTGGCGCCCTTTTCCTTGCCGCCGCTGATCCAGGCGGTGCCGGCGACATCCAGGTGCGCCCAGGGATACGCCTTGGTGAAGCGCGACAGGAAGCAGGCGGCGGTGATGGTGCCGGCCTTCGGGCCGCCGATGTTGGCGATGTCGGCGAACGGACTGTCCAGCTGTTCCTGGTAGTCGTCGAACAGCGGCAGCTGCCAGGCGCGGTCGTCGGCGGCCACGCCGGCGCCCAGCAGCTGCTGCACCAGGGCGTCGTCGTTGCCCATCAGGCCGGAGGTCTGGCTGCCCAGCGCGACGATGCAGGCGCCGGTCAGGGTGGCGATATCCACCACGGCCTTGGGCTTGAAGCGCTCGGCGTAGGTCAGGGTGTCGCACAGCACCAGGCGGCCTTCGGCGTCGGTGTTGAGGATCTCCACGGTCTGCCCGCTCATGGTGGTGACGATGTCGCCCGGGCGGGTGGCGCGGCCGCTCGGCATGTTCTCCGCGCAGGCCAGCAGGCCGACCAGGTTGATCGGCAGGCCGAGTTCCAGCACGGTCTTGAAGGTGCCGAGCACGCTGGCGGCGCCGCACATGTCGTACTTCATCTCGTCCATGCCCGGGCCGGGCTTGAGGCTGATGCCGCCGGTGTCGAAGGTGATGCCCTTGCCGACCAGCACGTAGGGCTGCTCGCTTTTCTTCTTCGCGCCCTGGTACTGCAGGACGATCAGTCGCGGCGGCTGCTCGCTGCCCTGGGCCACGGCGAGGAAGGCGCCCATGCCCAGCTCACGCAGCTTTTTCTCGGTGAGAATTTCGACCTTCAGGTGCTTGTGTTCGACGGCCAGCGCCTCGGCCTGTTCTGCCAGGAAGCTCGGGTGGCACAGATTCGGCGGCAGGTTGCCCAGATCGCGGGCCAGTGCCATGCCGGCGGCGATGGCGCTGGCCTGGCGGGTGGCGCGCTCGGCGTCATCGGTGGCGGCGGTCAGCAGGGTGATCTTCTTCAGCTTGCGCGGCTTGGCCTTTTCGCTCTTGAAGCGGTCGAATACGTAGTTGCCGTCGGCCAGGCACTCGGCGATCAGGCGGGCGCGGCCGTAGGCGTCGCGGTCCTTGACCTGCACGTCGTCGAAGGCCAGCGCGGCATCGCCGCCGGCCAGTTCCTTGAGCACGCCGAAGGTGGCGCCGAGCACCTTGCGGAACTGCTTGGCGGACAGGGAGTCTTCCTTGCCGCGGCCGACCAGCAGGATGCGCTCGGCCTTGATGTTCGGCAGGCCCTGCAGCAGCAGAGTCTGGCCCGGCTTGCCGGCCAGGTCGCCACGCTTGAGCAGCGCGCCCAGCGCGCCCTCGCTGGCGGTGTCCACCGCACGGGCCTGCTCGCCCAGCTGCTGGTCTTCGCCGACCGCCAGCACCAGCGTGGCGGTCTTCAGGGTTTCCGGGCGGGTATTTTTGACAAGGAATTCCATTGCTGTGTGTCCCCAAGACAAAGGGTCGGCTTTGCAGGATAATCGCCGGCTGATTTCAGTGGCTCGCCGGACGGTGGGCCGGCCCGAGAATGCGGCTAGTGTGAGCGTTGCCGCCCGCGGCTGACAACCCTGGAGTGCCCCGTGTGATCATCTTCCGCTACCTGTCCCGCGAGCTGTTGGTCACCGCCACCGCGGTCAGCGCCGTGCTGCTGGTGATCATCATGAGCGGGCGCTTCATCAAGTACCTGGCACAGGCGGCGCAGGGCATGCTCGACCCCAGCGTGCTGATGTGGGTGATGCTCTATCGCATGCCGGGTTTCCTGCAGTTGATCCTGCCGCTGGGCTTCTTCCTGGCGATCATGCTCAGCTACGGCCGCCTGTACCTGGAAAGCGAAATGGCCGCGCTGTCGGCGTCCGGCATGAGCCAGCAGCGCCTGCTGCTCTACACCCTGGGGCCGGCCGCGCTGCTGGCGCTGGTGGTGGGCTGGCTGTCGCTGGCGCTGGCGCCGACCAGCGCCCAGTCCTCGTGGGAACTGCTGGCGTCGCAGAAGAACCTGAGCGAACTGGAGACGCTGTCCGCGGGGCGCTTCCAGGAGCTGAGCTCCGGCAGCCGGGTGACCTACACCGAGTCCCTGAATGCCGAGCGAACGGTGCTGAACGGCGTGTTCATCACTGAGCGTGACAAGAATGGGCAGATCACCAACCTGGTGGCCGAAACCGGTCGGCAGCTGATCCAGGAGGATGGCCGACGCTATCTGGTTCTGGAGAACGGCTACCGGTACGACGGCGTCCCGGGCCATGCGGATTACCGGGTGCTGCGGTACGACCGCTACGGCGTGCTGCTGCCCAGCCCGGAGGGCGGCCTGACCCCTAATCGCAGCCTGGATGATGATCCCACCGCCAGCCTGTGGGGACACGCCGGCCGGGCCCAGCAGGCGGAGCTGCAGTGGCGTCTGTCGCTGCCGCTCATCGTGCTGGTGATGACCCTGTTCGCCGTGCCGATGGCCAAGGCCAACCCGCGCCAGGGCCGTTACCTCAAGCTGCTGCCGGCGCTGTTTCTGTACATGAGTTATCTCGGCCTGCTGATCGCCATGCGCAGCCAGGTGGAAAAGGGCGGCATCCCCCCGCAGATCGGCCTCTGGTGGGTGCACCTGCTGTTCCTGATCATTGGCGCGCTGATCTTCTTCTGGGAGCCGCTGTCGTTGAAGTGGGCCGCGCTGCGCGCCGCCCGGCAGGAGGGTCGCCCATGAACCGGCTGGATCGTTACATCGGTCGCCAGGTGCTGATGTCCATTCTGGCGGTCCTCGGGGTCCTGTGGGGATTGTCGCTGCTGTTCGCGCTGATCGATGAGCTGGCTTTCATGCGCGGCCAGTACGGCGTGCCCGAGGTGATCGAGTATGTGCTGCTGACTTCGCCACGCCGTCTGTATGAATTGCTTCCGATGGGCGCGCTGATCGGCTGCCTGATCGGCCTGGGCACGCTGGCGAGCAGCAGCGAACTGACGGTGATGCGCGCTTCCGGTGTGCCGCTGGTGCGTATCGTCGGGGCGGTAATGGCGCCGATGCTGCTGCTGATGGTGCTGGGCCTGGCGTTGTCCGAATTCGTGATGCCGAAAACCGAGGTACTCGCCGATTTCAAGCGCGAAATGGCGCGCAACGGTGGTCAGGCGCTGAGCTCCAAGGGGTTGTGGCATCGGGAAGGCAACCAGTACGTGCACATCAACGCCGCGCGCAGCGATGGCGTGATGCTGGGTATCACGCGCTTTACCTTCGATGACGCGCGGGTACTGCGGGAGTCGAGCTTTGCCGCCCGCGCCGAGTTCGTCGGCGATCACTGGGTCCTGCACGAAGTGGTCGGCACGCGTTTCGCCGAGCAGAGCACCGAGGTCATCCGGCAGCCCACCGAGATTTGGCGGGTGGAACTGACGCCGCAGCTGGTCGGCACCCTGATCACCGAACCGGACGCCCTGTCCATCAGTGGCCTGTGGCAGTACGCGCGCTTCCTCGGCGGCCAGGGGCTGGACAACGGCCCCTACTGGCTGGCGTTCTGGGGCAAGGTGCTGCAGCCGCTGATCACCGCCTCGCTGGTGATCCTGGCCATATCCTTCATCTTCGGCCCGCTGCGCTCGGTGACCCTCGGCCAGCGCATCTTCACCGGCGTGCTGGTGGGCTTCGTGTTCCGCATCATCCAGGACCTGCTAGGCCCGGCCAGTCTGGTATTTGGCTTCTCGCCCCTGCTGGCGGTGGTGCTGCCGGGCGCGGTCTGTGCCCTGATCGGCCTGCGGCTGTTACAGCGCGCAGGCTGACCTGAAGGATTCAGCGCTGGCGGCGCCAGGCGTTGCCAGCGATCACCAGCAGGGTGACGGCGGTCAGCGGCAGGGCGTAGCCGACCAGGGCATGACCGAGAATGCTGGCTTGCGGCAAGCCGACGCTGAACAGCACCAGATAGCTGGTGTAGGCGACGTAGTAAGCCAGGAACAGAAGGCCTTCCCAGCGGTTGATCCGGTAGCCGACGAAGAACACCGGCAGGCAGGCCACGGCCACGGCGATCATCACCGGGAAATCGAAGGCCAGGGCGTTGGGGGAGACCGAGATCGCCGCAGGCGATACCAGCGAGGCCAGGCCCAGCACGCACAGCAGGTTGAAGATGTTGCTGCCGACGATGTTGCCTACCGCGATATCGCGCTCGCCCTTGACGGCGGCGATCAGCGAGGTGGCCAGCTCTGGCAGCGAGGTGCCGACCGCGATCACCGTCAGGCCGATGACCAGCTCGGAAAAGCCCAGCGCCCGCGCCAGTGACACGGCACCTTCCACCAGCAGGTTGGCGCCACCCACCAACAGCGCCAGACCGGCGACCAGCAACAGCAGATCGCGGGCCCAGGCGTAGGGCTTGGGTGTCTCGTGCAGGCCGTATTCGGTGCCGAACTCATCGCTGGCACTGCCCGGATCCTTGCGGCTCTGCACGATCAGGAACAGCGTGTAGATCACCACGGCGGCAAACAGCAGGGCGCCGTCGAGGCGGCTCAGCTCGCCATCCCAGGCCAGGGCAAACACCACCAGGCTGGCGCCGATCATGATCGGCACGTCCAGGCGGATCAGCTGGCGCGACACCGTGAGCGGCGCGATCAGCGCGGTGAGGCCGAGGATCAGCAGCACGTTGGCGATATTGCTGCCCACCACGTTGCCGATCGCCAGGTCGCCGCTGCCGGCCAGTGCCGACTGCACGCTGACGGCGGTTTCCGGCGCGCTGGTGCCGAAGGCCACCACGGTCAGGCCGATCACGAGGGGTGAGATGCCGAAGCGCGCGGCCAGGCGCGCGGCGCCCCGTACCAGCAGCTCGGCGCCGATCACCAGCAGGATCAGCCCCGCGATCAGATAGACGAACGTCATCAGACTCATGAATGTGCATCCTGGAAGCGGGCCGGCGGGCCCGAAGGGTTTCGTTCAGCGGGGCCGCGCTTGTGCCGGCCACGCCATCAGGGCGAGAAAAAGGTATTCAATTGCGGCTGGTCAATCGCTCCACGCGCACCTGGGCGACACCGCTGCGCAGCATGTCCAGACGTTTGGCGGCGGCGCGCGACAGATCGATCACCCGTCCCTTGGCATAGGGGCCGCGGTCGTTGATGCGCACCACCACCGACTTGCCGTTCTTCAGGTTGGTGACTTTCACACGCGTGCCGAAGGGCAGGCTGCGATGGGCGGCGGTGAGGTCATGCTGGTCGAAGGGCTCGCCGCTGGCGGTCTTGCGACCGTGAAAGCGCGGGCCATACCAGGAGGCCTTGCCTTCCAGGGTCTTGTGCGGGCTGGCTTCGACCGGGGCGGGAAGCAGCGCGGTGTGCTGGTTGCCGGGGTTGCTGCAGGCGAATAACAGTACGGCGCTGAGCAGGATAAAGAGATAACGCATGCGAGGACCGGATGGGTTAGGCGCCCACGATGGGCAGGATAACGGCATGCCGGTGATCCGCCCGGATACGGCATGCCCCGGTGCCGGCCTTCCATGGCCGACGGGTAATCAACCTTCGAGTTTCTTCTTGAGCAATTGGTTCACCTGGCCGGGGTTGGCCTTGCCCTTGGAGGCCTTCATGGCCTGGCCGACGAAGAAGCCGAACATCTTGGCGCGCTTGGCCTCGTCGCTGGCGCGGTACTGCTCGACCTGCTCGGCGTTGGCCGCCAGCACCTCATCCAGCATGGCTTCGATGGCGCCGCTGTCGGTGACCTGCTTGAGGCCCTTGCTTTCGATGATCGCATCGGCCGTCGCGCCTTCGCCGGCGGCCAGGGCTTCGAAGACCATCTTGGCGATCTTGCCGCTGATGGTGTTGTCCTGGATGCGCTGGATCAGCCCGCCGAGCTGGGCGGCAGAGACCGGCGACTGCTCGATGTCCAGGCCTTCCTTGTTGAGCAGGCTGGACAGCTCGCCCATCACCCAGTTGGCGGCCAGCTTGGCGTCGCCGCAGACCTGCTGGACGGCCTCGAAGTAGTCGGCCATTTCGCGGCTGGCGCTCAGCACGCTGGCGTCGTAGGTCGACAGGCCGAACTGGCTTTCGAAGCGTGCGCGCTTCTCGGCCGGCAGCTCCGGCAGCTCGCCGCGCACCTGCTCGATGAAGCTGTCCTCCAGCACCACCGGCAGCAGGTCGGGGCAGGGGAAGTAGCGGTAGTCGTTGGCTTCTTCCTTGCCGCGCATGGAGCGGGTCTCGTCCTTGTTCGGGTCATACAGGCGGGTTTCCTGAATGACCTTGCCGCCGTCCTCGATCAGCTCGATCTGCCGCTGGATCTCGTGGTTGATCGCCTTCTCGATGAAGCGGAACGAGTTGACGTTCTTGATCTCGGCGCGGGTGCCGAACGCTTCCTGGCCCTTGGGGCGCACCGACACGTTGCAGTCGCAGCGCAGCGAGCCTTCGGCCATGTTGCCGTCGCAGATCCCCAAGTAGCGCACCAGGGCGTGGATGGCCTTGACGTAGGCCACCGCTTCCTTGGCCGAGCGGATATCCGGTTCGGAGACGATTTCCAGTAGCGGCGTGCCGGCGCGGTTCAGGTCGATCCCGGACATGCCATGGAAGTCCTCGTGCAGGCTCTTGCCGGCGTCTTCTTCCAGGTGCGCGCGGGTGATGCCGATGCGCTTGACCGTGCCGTCTTCCAGGGTGATGTCCAGGTGGCCCTTGCCGACGATGGGGTGGTCCATCTGGCTGGTCTGATAGCCCTTGGGCAGGTCCGGGTAGAAGTAGTTCTTGCGCGCGAACACATTGGTGCGGCCCAGTTCGGCGTCAATGGCCAGGCCGAACTTCACCGCCATGCGCACGGCCTGCTCATTCAGCACCGGCAGGGTGCCCGGCATGCCCAGGTCGACCAGGCTGGCCTGGGTGTTGGGCTCGGCGCCGAAGGTGGTGGCGCTGGCCGAGAAGATCTTCGATTGGGTGGAGAGCTGGGCGTGGATTTCCAGGCCGATCACGGTTTCCCATTGCATGTGGGGCGTTCCTCGAATTCTGTAAGCCCCTCTCCCCTCGCGGGAGAGGGGTTGGGGAGAGGGGGCAAGCCTTTTAAAACCCTTCCGGCGCGCGGGTGTGCCAGTCGCTGACCTGCTGGTACTGGTGCGCCACGTTGAGCAGGCGGCCTTCCTGGAAATACGGCGCCAGCAGCTGCACGCCCACCGGCAGGCCGTCGACGAAGCCAGCCGGCATGGACAGGCCCGGAATACCGGCCAGGTTGGCGGTGATGGTGTAGATGTCTTCCAGGTAGGCGGCGACCGGGTCGTTGGCCTTCTCGCCGAGCTTCCAGGCCGGGTTCGGCGTGGTCGGGCCGAGGATCAGGTCCACCTCGCTGAAGGCGGCGACGAAGTCGTTCTTGATCAGCCGGCGGATCTTCTGCGCCTTCAGGTAGTAGGCATCGTAGTAGCCGGCCGACAGCGCGTAGGTGCCGACCATGATGCGGCGCTTCACCTCGGCGCCGAAGCCTTCACCGCGCGAACGCTTGTACAGGTCTTCGAGGTTGACCGGGCTCTCGCAGCGGTAGCCGAAGCGCACGCCGTCGAAGCGCGACAGGTTGGAGCTGGCCTCGGCCGGGGCGATCACGTAGTACGCCGGGATGGCGTGCCGCATGTTCGGCAGGCTGATGTCCTTCACGGTGGCGCCGAGCTTCTTCAGCTCTTCCACCACGGCCAGCACGCGCTCGGCGATACGGCTATCGAGACCGTCACCGAAGTACTCCTTCGGCAGGCCGATGCGCAGGCCGGCCAGCGGCTGGTTCAGCGCGGCCAGGTAGTCGTCCACCGGCTGGTCGACGCAGGTGGAATCCTTCGGGTCGAAGCCGGCCATGGCCCCCAGCAGCAGGGCGCAATCCTCGGCGGTGCGGGCGATCGGGCCGCCCTGGTCGAGGCTGGAGGCGTAGGCGATCATGCCCCAGCGCGACACACGCCCGTAGGTGGGCTTGAGGCCGGTGAGGTTGGTCAGTGCCGCCGGCTGGCGGATCGAGCCGCCGGTGTCGGTGCCGGTGGCGGCCGGGATCAGTCGCGCGGCCACGGCGGCGGCCGAGCCGCCGGAGGAGCCGCCCGGTACGCGGCTGGTATCCCAGGGGTTTTTCACCGGGCCGTAATGGCTGGACTCGTTGGCCGAGCCCATGGCGAACTCGTCCATGTTCAGCTTGCCGAGGCTGACGGCGCCGGCGGCGGCGAGCTTCTCGACCACGGTGGCGTCGTACGGCGCCTGGAAGCCGGTGAGGATCTTCGAGGCGCAGCTGGTCAGCACGCCCTGGGTACAGAACAGGTCCTTGTGGGCGATCGGCGCGCCGAGCAGGGCGCCGCTCTCGCCGGCGGCGCGACGAGCGTCGGCGGCCCGGGCCTGTTGCAGGGCCTGTTCCTCAGTGACGGTGATGAAGCTGTTCAGTTGCGGGTCGAGCTGGCGGATGCGGCCCAGCAGCGCGCGGCTCAGCTCTTCGGCGGAAAACTGCTTGGCGGCCAGCGCACGGGCGATCTCGGCCAGGGTCAGTTGGTGCATGGGAAACCCTTTCCTTTATTCGATGACTTTCGGCACGAGGTACAGGCCGTTTTCCACGGCCGGGGCGATGGCCTGGTAGTCATCGCGATGATTCTGCTCGGTGACCACGTCGGCGCGCAGGCGCTGGGTGGCTTCCAGCGGGTGGGCCAGCGGCTCGACACCGTCGGTGTCCACAGCCTGCATGGCGTCGATCAGGCCGAGGATGTTGTTCAGGGTCTCGGTGGTTTGCGGAATCTCGCTTTCGCCGAGCCCCAGGCGGGCCAGGTGGGCGATCTTTTCCACGTCGGAGCGTTCAAGCGCCATCGGGGAGTCTCCAGGAAACGCGCGGAAGGCGGGGCCGCGATGGCGCTGCCCCGCGAAATGCCGATGCATCGGGCCTCTGGCCCGGTCGTGAGCGTGGCAATCTAACACAGAGCCAGCCTTGCCCAAAATTCCCCCACTTTGCTAGAGTCAGCTGCCTTTTTTCCACGCGTTGCCTTTAGGGTCCCCGACTAATGTTCAAAAAACTGCGTGGCATGTTTTCCAGCGATCTGTCGATCGACCTGGGCACAGCCAATACCCTGATTTATGTGCGCGAACGCGGCATCGTGCTCGACGAACCCTCTGTCGTCGCCATCCGTAGCACCGGAAACCAGAAAACCGTCGTCGCTGTTGGTAGCGAAGCCAAGCGCATGCTGGGTCGTACCCCGGGCAACATCGCAGCCATCCGTCCGATGAAGGACGGCGTGATCGCCGACTTCAGCGTCTGCGAGAAGATGCTGCAGTACTTCATCAACAAGGTGCACGAGAACAGCTTCCTGCAGCCGTCGCCGCGCGTGCTGATCTGTGTGCCCTGCAAATCCACCCAGGTGGAGCGCCGCGCCATTCGTGAGTCCGCGCTCGGCGCCGGCGCCCGCGAAGTGTTCCTGATCGAAGAGCCCATGGCCGCCGCCATCGGCGCCGGCCTACCGGTCGAGGAGGCCCGCGGCTCCATGGTCGTCGACATCGGTGGCGGCACCACCGAGATCGCCCTGATCTCCCTGAATGGTGTGGTGTATGCCGAATCCGTGCGTGTCGGTGGCGACCGTTTCGACGAAGCCATCGTCACCTATGTGCGCCGCAACTACGGCTCGCTGATCGGCGAATCCTCTGCCGAGCGCATCAAGCAGGAAATCGGTACCGCGTTCCCGGGCGGCGAAGTCCGCGAGATGAACGTGCGGGGCCGCAACCTGGCCGAAGGGGTGCCGCGCAGCTTCACCCTCAACTCCAACGAAGTGCTGGAAGCCCTGCAGGAATCCCTGGCGACCATCGTCCAGGCGGTCAAGAGCGCCCTCGAACAGTCGCCGCCGGAACTGGCCTCGGACATCGCCGAGCGCGGCCTGGTGCTGACCGGCGGCGGCGCGCTGCTGCGCGACCTGGACAAGCTGCTGTCCCAGGAAACCGGCCTGCCGGTGATCATCGCCGAGGACCCGCTGACCTGCGTGGCTCGTGGCGGCGGTCGCGCACTGGAGATGATGGATCGCCACTCCATGGACCTGCTGTCCACCGAGTGAGCCTTGTAGCGGCGTCCGGCCCTCGGGCAACGCGGCTTTGCGGCCGGACGCACTGACCAGGCACCCAGCGAGGATCCGCCCATCAAACCCTTATTCGTCAAAGGCCCTGCGCTGAGTGTGCGCCTGCTGGTGCTTACCGTGCTTTCGGTCGTGCTGATGGTGGTGGATGCCCGCTTCGAAACCCTCAAGCCGCTGCGCAGCCAGCTTGGTCTGTTGCTCACCCCGGTCTATTGGCTGACCGACCTGCCGCTGCGGGTCTGGGAAGGCATGAGCGAGCAGGTGGCCAGCCGCAGCGAACTGATTGCCGAGAACCAGCAACTGAAGACCGAGGCGCTGCTGTTGCAGCGCCGCCTGCAGAAACTCGCCACCCTCACCGAACAGAACGTGCGTCTGCGCGAACTGCTCAACTCCGCCGCGCTGGTCGATGACAAGGTCATCATCAGCGAGCTGATCGGTCTCGATCCCAGCCCCTTCACCCAGCGCATCATCATCGACAAGGGCTCGCGTGACGGCGTGTTCGTCGGCCAGCCGGTGCTCGACGCCAGCGGGCTGATGGGCCAGGTGGTCGAGGTGATGCCCTATACCGCGCGGGTCCTGCTGATTACCGACAGCGTGCACAGCGTGCCGGTACAGGTGAACCGCAACGGGCTGCGTGCCATCGCCAGCGGCAGCGGTTCCGACTATCTGGAGCTGCGCCACGTGCCGGAAACCTCGGACATCAAGGAAGGCGACCTGCTGGTCAGCTCCGGTCTGGGCCAGCGCTTCCCGGCGGGCTATCCGGTGGCACGGGTCAAGTCCGTGGTGCATGACGCCGGCCAGGCTTTCCTGCAGGTCCAGGCACTGCCGACCGCGATGCTCAACCGCAGCCGACACCTGCTGCTGGTGTTCAGCGATGCACGCACGCCCGAGGAACGCGCCAGCGCCGCCGGCCTCGCGCAGGATCGGGTCGACGCCGATCACGAGGTGGAGCCGCCGAGCGAGCCGGTCGAGGCGCAGGATCAGGAGCTGGAGCCGTGAGCAGCGAACGTCCCAACAACGGCTGGGTTATCTGGGCCACCCTGCTGGTCGCCCTGCTGCTCAGTGTCGCGCCGCTGCCCGGGAACCTGGATCTCATCCGCCCGCTGTGGCTGGGCCTGGTGGCTGCCTACTGGGCGCTGGCCCTGCCGCATCGCGGCGGCATGGCGCTGGCCTGGGGCTTCGGGCTGCTGCTGGATGTGCTGTCCGGCACCTTGCTGGGGCTCAATGGCATCCCGCTCGCGCTGATCGTCTTTCTGGTGCTGAACCTGCAGCAGCGCCTGCGCATGTTTCCGCTCTGGCAGCAGGCCATGGTGCTGATGGTGATTCTCGGCATCGCGCAGCTGGTGCTGCTGTGGCTCAACACCCTGGCGGGCAACCGGCCGCCGACGCTGCTGTTCCTGGTGCCGGTCCTGACCAGCTCGATTCTCTGGTTCTGGCTGTACCTGGCCCTGCACTGGCTGCGCCGTCGCTTCGACGTCTATTAGCCGCCCGCTAGGAATCTTGCCGGCTGCGTAACCGCTGTACGCGTAGCCGGGCTTCGGATATTTGGAAGGATCTGACATGCCCGCGCTATACCTCGCCTCGGCCTCGCCGCGACGCCGCGAATTGCTGACCCAGATCGGCGTCGTGCACGACCTGCTGCCGGTGGACATCGACGAGACTCCCCGACCTAACGAAGCTCCCGCCGCATACGTGCAGCGCCTGGCGCAGGAGAAGGCTCAGGCCGCGCTGGCGCGCCTGGACCCCGCGCAGCCGCTGTGCGTGCTGGGGGCCGACACCACCGTGGTGCTGGCCGGCCGGATCCTTGGCAAGCCGGCCGATCGCGCCGACGGGCTGGCGATGCTCGCGGCCCTGTCCGGCCAGACTCACCAGGTGCTGACCGCCGTGGCCCTCGCTGATGCCCGGCGCTGCGAAGTGCGCCTGGTGGAAAGCCGCGTCACCTTCCGCGCCATTGCGGACGAGGAAGCCGCCCGCTACTGGGACAGCGGCGAGCCCGCCGACAAAGCCGGTGGCTATGCGATTCAGGGGCTGGGCGCGGTGTTCGTGCGCGAACTGCAGGGCAGCTATTCCGGGGTGGTCGGCCTGCCGCTGTGCGAAACCGCCGAACTGCTGGCCGCGTTCGGCGTGCCCTGTTGGTCGGGAACGTTATAGGCTGGGAACAGGATGTTCACGCGAAGCCGTCATCCGGCTTCGGTCATTTTTCAGGAATCAGCCATGAGCGAAGAAATTCTGATCAACATCACGCCGATGGAATCGCGCGTGGCCGTGGTCGAGAACGGTGTGCTGCAGGAGGTGCATGTCGAACGCACCCAGCGTCGCGGCATCGTCGGCAACATCTACAAGGGCAAGGTCGTCCGCGTGCTGCCCGGCATGCAGGCGGCCTTCGTCGACATCGGCCTGGAGCGGGCCGCCTTCATCCATGCCTCGGAGATCTCCCAGCGCGAAGGCAGCGCCATCGAGCCGATCAGCGCCCTGGTGCACGACGGCCAGAGCCTTGTGGTTCAGGTCACCAAGGACCCCATCGGCACCAAGGGCGCGCGGCTGACCACGCACCTGTCGATTCCTTCCCGCTACCTGGTCTACATGCCGCGCACGCGCCATGTGGGCATCTCCCTGAAGATCGAGGGCGAGGCCGAGCGCGAGCGCCTCAAGCAGGTGGTGGCCGAGTGCGTGGCGAAGGAGGGCATCGAGCAGGCCGGCGGCTTCATCCTGCGCACCGCCGCCGAAGGTGCCGGCGCCGACGAAATTCTCGCCGACATCCGTTACCTGCACCGCCTGTGGGGGCAGATCGCCGCGCAGATGCAGACCGCCGAGGCCCCCTCGGTGATCTACGAGGACCTGCCGCTGGCGCTGCGCACCCTGCGTGACCTGGTGCATCCGGGCATCGAGAAGATCCGCATCGACTCGCGGGAAACCTTCCAGAAGGTCGGCCAGTTCGTCGCCGAGCTGATGCCGGAAATTGCTGATCGCCTGGAGCACTACCCCGGCGAGCGGCCGATCTTCGACCTCTACGGTGTGGAGGACGAGATCCAGAAGGCCCTGGAGCGCAAGGTGCTGCTCAAGTCCGGCGGCTACCTGATCATCGACCCCGCGGAGGCGATGACCACCATCGACGTCAACACCGGCGCGTTCGTCGGCCATCGCACCCTCGAAGAGACCATCTTCAAGACCAACCTCGAAGCGGCCATGGCCATCGCCCGCCAGCTACGGCTGCGCAACCTGGGTGGCATCATCATCATCGACTTCATCGACATGGAGGACGAGGAACACCGCCGCCAGGTCCTGCGCACCCTGGAGAAGCAGGTGGAGCGCGATCACGCCAAGACCAACATCATCGGCATCACCGAGCTGGGCCTGGTACAGATGACCCGCAAGCGCACCCGGGAAAGCCTCGAACAGGTGCTCTGCGAGCCCTGCAGCGCCTGCCAGGGGCGCGGCAAGCTGAAGACGGCGGAAACCATCTGCTACGAGATCTTCCGCGAGATCCTGCGCGAGGCGCGCGCCTTCCAGGCCGAAGCCTACCTGGTGCTGGCCAACCAGAAGGTGGTCGACCGCCTGCTGGACGAGGAGTCCGGCAACGTGGCGGACCTCGAGGCGTTCATCGGGCGCACCATCAAGTTCCAGGTCGAGCGTGAATACTCGCAGGAACAGTACGACGTGGTGCTGCTCTGACGTGATTTCGCCGCTTCGCCTGCTCAACAGTCTGTTGCGCCTGTGCCTGGGTCTGCTGGCGGCTGGGCTGGTGCTGGCCGCCCTGTACGTCAGCCTGGGCCGCGAGCTGGCGCCCCTGTTCGCCGACTATCGCGAGACGCTGGAGCAGCGGGCCAGCGAGGCGCTGCGCACGCCGTTGCGCATCGGCCGCCTGAGCGCGCGCATGAACGGCTTCCTGCCGGAGCTGGTGGCACGCGACATCAGCCTGGGTGAGGAAGCCGGCCTGCGCATCGACCAGCTGCGCCTGCGTCCCGATCTGCTGGGCAGCCTGCTGCACTGGCAACCGCGTCTGCAGGGGCTGGAGTTGGGAGGTGTACAGCTGCTGTTGCGTCAGGATCAGGACGGACGCTGGTCTCTGGCCGGCGTGCCGCAGGGGCAGGTGCAGAGCGAGGCGCAGAGTGGCGTGGACCCCGCCCACTGGCTGCGGCAGTTGCGCCGCTTCAAGCATGTTTCTGTGGTGGACAGCCAACTGATCGTGCAGCCACGCCAGGGCGTGCCGCTGAATCTCTCCTACCTGAATCTCAACCTCGACCTCAGCGAGGGGGGTGACCTGCACCGATTGGATGGCCGCCTGCTGCTGCCGGACGGCAAGCCGCTGGCCCTGCATCTGGATCTCCGGCTACGTCCCAGCCGCTGGCAGGAGGCCAGCGCCGATCTCTACCTGCGCTTGCCGCAGAGCGACTGGGCGCGCTGGTTGCCCGAGGGCTTGCTGGGCGACTGGCACCTGCAACGGCTAGTGGGTGGCGGTGAAGTCTGGGCGCGCTGGTCAGAGCGCACCCTGCAGCGTGCGGTGATGCGGCTGCACCTGCCGCTGGCGCAGGTGAGTTATGCCGATCAGGTGCCGGTGCGTCTGGAAGAACTCAGCCTCAGTACCTATTTCGAACCCGGTCCGAACGGCCGGCGCCTGCTGGTGGACTCGCTGGCGGTGACGCTCGACGGCACGCGCTGGGGCGAGGCGCGCCTGCGCCTGGAGGAACAGCGGGACACCGGGCGTTGGGACCTGGCCAGCGATCGCCTGAGCCTGGCGCCGCTGGTGCCGCTGGTCCAGCAACTGGCGCCGCTGCCGGAGCCGGCGCGCGAGTGGCTGCAGGCGCTGCGCCCGGAAGGTCAGCTGCGCAACATCCAGTTGAGCTATCAGCCGGATGCCGAGCCGGCCGAGCGGCTGCGCTATACGCTGAACCTGGAAGGCGTTGGGTTCGCCGCGCATCGCGGCGTACCGGCCGCGGCGGGGGTGAGGGGGCGTCTGGACGGCAATCTGGCGGGCGGCGAACTGCAGATCGACAGCCGTGACCTGATGCTGCATCTGCCGCAGCTGTTTCCCGCGCCCTGGCGGTACCGTCGTGCCCAGGGACGGCTGGGCTGGCGTCTGGGCGAGGAGGGCTTCAGCCTCTGGGCCCCCTATCTTTCGCTGGATGGCGAGGAAGGCCGCCTGGCCGGGGATTTCATGCTGCGGTTTGCCCATGATCCGGCCGCCGAAGATTACATGGATTTGCGTGTCAGCCTGCGCGAGGGGGACGCGCGCTTCGCCGGCAAGTACCTGCCCACCGCCAGCGCAGCCCTTAGTCCGGCGCTGGCCGACTGGCTGCAGCGGGCCATCCGAGGTGGCGAGCTGGAGCAGGGTTTCTTCCAGTATCAGGGTGCGCTCAATGCGGGCGTGCCACCCGAGGCGCGCAGCCTGGCGCTGTACTTCAAAGTGCGCGATGCAGAGCTGGACTACCAGCCAGGCTGGCCGATGTTGCGCGAGGGGCGCGGCGAACTGTTCGTCGAGGATAGCGGCGTGCGTGTCGCGCTCAGCGATGGCCGCCTGCTGAACAGCCGCATCCGCGAGGCCAGCTTCGCGGTCCCGCATGCCGAACCCGGCCAGCCCAGCCGTCTGCTTGTGAATGCGCGGTTGCTCAGCTCGGTAACCGATGCTCTGCAGATCCTGCGGAACAGGACTATGCCTACTGCCGAGGCGTTTGCCGGATGGGAGGGGGAGGGCGACGTGGAAGCGGCGCTGCGCCTGGACATTCCCCTGGATGCCGGCCATGCCCCCCAGGCCGACGTGCAATTCACGCCCAAGGGCGCGCGGCTCAGGTTGCCGTACCTGCCCGGCCTGGAGCTCGACAGCCTCTACGGCGAATTTCGTTACCAGACCCGGAGCGGCCTCAGCGCTCGAGGGCTGCGCGCGCGTTTCCTGGAACAAAGCCTGCAGGGGCGGATCGACAGCGATACCGTCGGCGGCCGCCAGCGCACCTTGGTGGATGTCCAGGGGCGCATGCCGGTTGATCGCCTGGCCCAGTGGCTGGGGCAGGGCCGGCCGCTGCCGGCCAGTGGCCTGCTGCCGTATCGCCTGCGCCTGCGCCTGGACGGCAATGACAGTCTGTTGCGCGTGGACTCCAGCCTGCAGGGTGTCGCTCTCGACCTGCCGGCCCCGTTCGGCAAGCGCGCGGCCGAAGCGCGGTATGCCGACTGGCGCATGAGTCTGGGCGGCCCACAGCAGCGCTACTGGCTCGACTACAACGATTTCCTCAGCCTGGCGCTGAGCATGCCGGGGCAGGACTGGCAGCAGCTGCGCGGCGAGGTGCGCCTGGGGCTGGGCCTGGCACCGCCGCCGAGCGCCGAAGGTGTGCGGCTGCGCGGCCGGCTTGACAGCGTTGACGTCCCCGCCTGGCGTACCTTCTGGCAGCGCTACGGCAGCAGCTCGGGTGAGCCGGGCGGCACGCCGCTGCTGCGCGAGGGGCAGCTGCATATCGGGCGCCTGACCGGCGTGGGAATCGACCCGCAGGATCTGCTGGTGCGCGTACGTCGTGTATCACAGGCCTGGGCGCTGGACCTGGACAGCCGGGTGATTGCCGGTGACGTCCTGGTGCCCGACGATGCCGCGCGGCCGCTGCGCGTACAGCTGGAACAGCTGCGTCTGCCGGCGCCGACCGCCGACAGCAAGAGGGGAGATGCGCTGGCGGGCATCGATCCGCGCACGCTGCCAGCCGTCGATCTGCGCATCGACCAGGTGCTGCTGGGCGACGAGCCACTGGGCGCCTGGTCGTTTCTTGCGCGTCCGAGTGGCAGTGGCTGGGCGCTGCGCGAGCTGGCCCTCGACTTAAAGGGCCTGAAGATCAATGGCGAGGCCGGCTGGTCGCGCCTCAACGGCGCGGATGCCACCTGGTTCCGCGGCCGCCTGCACGGGGGCGACCTGAGCAAGATCCTCAAGGCCTGGGGCTTCGCCCCGACGGCCAGCAGCGAGCGCTTCAGCCTGCAGGTCGATGGCAACTGGCCGGGTGCGCCGAGCGCGCTGCGCCTGGCCAACTTTTCCGGCACCCTGGATGCCGACCTGCGCAACGGCCAGTTCTCCGAACTGCAGGGCTCCGCCTCGGCGCTGCGGGTATTCGGCCTGTTGAACTTCGATGCCATCGGCCGTCGCCTGCGGCTGGACTTTTCCGATCTGTTCGGGCGTGGCCTCAGCTATGATCGGGTCCGGGGCAAGCTGCTGGCCCGCAATGGTCTGTACACCAACCTGGCACCGACGACCCTGACCGGCCCTTCGGCCAACCTGGAAATGACCGGCAGCCTGAACATGGTCAGCGAGCAGGTGGATGTGCGCATGCTGGTAACCCTGCCACTGACCAACAACCTGCCGCTGGCCGCACTGATCGCCGGTGCGCCGGTACTGGGCGGGGCGCTGTTCCTGGTGGACCGCCTGCTGGGCAACCAGATGTCGCGTTTCGCCGCCGTGGAGTATTCGATCAGCGGCCCGCTCAATGCGCCCCGCATCGTACCCGGGAAGCCGAGGGACTGAAGCCATGAACCTTGCCGTTATCCAGATGGTCAGCGGCGCCGATGTGCCGACCAACCTGCGCAGTGCGCGCGGTCTGCTGGAGCAGGCCGCCGCCGAGGGTGCGCGACTGGCGGTGCTGCCCGAGAACTTCGCCGCCATGGGGCATGCCGACCTGGCCGCGCTGGGGCGGCTGGAAGCGCAGGGCGACGGCCCGGTCCTGCCCTGGTTGCGCCGAACGGCGCGCGAGCTGGGCCTGTGGATCGTTGCCGGTACCCTGCCGCTGCCACCGGACGACAGGCCCACTGCCAAGCCGCGTGCCTGCTCGCTGCTGATCGACGCCCACGGCGAGCGGGTGGCGCGCTATGACAAGCTCCACCTGTTCGATGTCGATGTCGGTGATGCCCGGGGCAGCTATCGTGAGTCGGCGGACTTCGATCCCGGCGAGCATCTGGTGGTGGCGCAGACACCGGTCGGCCGTCTGGGGCTGACCGTTTGCTACGACCTGCGCTTCGCGGAGCTGTATGCGGCGCTGCGTGAGCGCGGTGCCGAATTGATCAGCGCGCCAGCGGCCTTTACGGCGGTGACTGGCGCGGCGCACTGGGAGGTACTGATTCGCGCCCGAGCCATCGAGACCCAGTGCTACCTGCTGGCGGCCGGGCAGGGCGGCGAGCACCCGGGACCGCGGGAAACCCACGGCCATTCGGCGATCGTCGACCCCTGGGGCGTGTTGCATGCCGCCCCGCCACGTGGCGAGGGTCTGTGTCTGGCGCGGCGCGATGCGCAGGCGCAGGCCGGGGTTCGCCAGAACATGCCGGTGCACCGTCACCGGCGCTTTTCAGTGTCGCTCGCGGCGTCGCGGGCGAAGTATTCGGAGTGACCATGAACGATCTGTTATTGCCTGTCAGCGAGCGGCTGCTGGCCCCAGGTGGCCTGAGCATCGAGCAATTGCCGCGTCTGCTGGGCGAGCTGGCGGGTCCGGGCATCGACGCCGCCGACCTGTACTTCCAGTCGCTGGTGTCGGAGTCCTGGATCCTGGAGGACGGCATCGTCAAGGAAGGCAGTTTCCACCTGGATCAGGGGGTCGGCGTGCGCGCCCAGTCCGGCGAGAAGACCGGCTTCGCCTACAGCAACGCCATCGACGAAACGGCCCTGGCCGCGGCCTGCCGCGCCGCCCGCTCGATCGCGCGGTCCGGCCAGCAGGGCCGGGTACAGGCGTTCTCCGCGCCGCAGGTGCGCCACCTGTATGCCCATGCCAATCCGCTCGACGTGCTGGAGCGCTCGGCCAAGGTGGAGCTGCTCAAGCGCATCGACCGGGCGACGCGCGCGCTGGACCCGCGCATCCAGCAGGTGACGGTCAGTCTGGCCGGCGTCTGGGACCAGGTGCTGATCGCCGCCAGCGATGGCAGCCTGGGTGCCGACATCCGTCCGCTGGTGCGTTTCAACGTGAGCGTGATCGTCGAGCAGAACGGCCGCCGCGAACGGGGCAGCCATGGCGGCGGCGGGCGCACCGACTATCGCTTCTTCCTCGAACAGCTGAACGAGCATGAGGACCGGGCGATGGGCTACGCGCGCGAGGCCCTGCGCCAGGCGCTGGTCAACCTGGAGGCGATCGCCGCCCCGGCCGGCACGCTGCCGGTGGTGCTCGGCCCCGGCTGGTCCGGCGTGCTGCTGCACGAGGCGGTCGGCCATGGCCTGGAGGGCGACTTCAACCGCAAGGGCAGCTCGGCCTACAGCGGCCGGATCGGTGAACAGGTGGCCTCGCCGCTGTGCACCATTGTTGATGACGGTACGCTGGCCAAGCGCCGGGGCTCGCTGAGCCTGGACGACGAGGGCACCCCGACCCAGTGCACCACGCTGATCGAGAACGGCGTGCTCAAGGGCTACATGCAGGACAAGCTGAACGCCCGCCTGATGGGCGTGGCCTCCACCGGCAACGGGCGGCGCGAGTCCTACGCGCACCTGACCCTGCCGCGCATGACCAACACCTACATGCTGGCCGGGCAGAGCGAGCCGGAGGAGATCATTCGTTCGGTGAAGCGCGGGCTGTTCTGCGCCAGCCTCGGCGGCGGCCAGGTGGACATCACCAGCGGCAAGTTCGTGTTCTCCACCAGCGAGGCCTACCTGATCGAGGACGGGCGCATCACCGCGCCGGTCAAGGGTGCGACCCTGATTGGCAATGGTCCGGAGGTGATGAACCAGGTGTCGATGGTCGGCAACGACCTGGCGCTGGACAGTGGCGTGGGCACCTGCGGCAAGGACGGTCAGTCGGTGCCGGTGGGCGTCGGCCAGCCGACGCTGAAGATCGATGCGATCACCGTGGGCGGAACCGGGAATTGAATGCCGTAGGGTAGACAACGGCGCAGCCCTGTCTACCGGCGCGCAGGCGGTGGGCAATCGCTGCGCGAGTTGCCCACCCTACGAACGTTCGAGTTGGATTAGCGCAGCCCGCGCTGAAGCTCGTCCAGCTCGCGCAGGTACTTGAACACCTTGCGCGCGGCGGCCGGTGGTTTGTTGTGGGCCGCCTCGTGCTGGGCCTGGCGCAGCAGGCCGCGCAGGTGCTGGCGGTCGGTGTCCGGATAGGCCGTCACGAAGGCGTCCAGGTCCGCATCGCCGCCGCCCAGCAGGCGGTCGCGCCAGCGCTCCAGGGCGTGGAAGCGCTCGTTGTATTCGCGGGTGGAGGCGTCCATCTGGTCAACCAGGGCGAGAACGGCCGGGATGTCCTGCTCGCGCATCAGCTTGCCGATGTACTGGACGTGGCGCTTCTTGGCCACATTGGCGGTGTGCTTGGGTGCATCGGCCAGGGCGCGACGCAAGGCCTCGGTGATCGGCAGCCGGTCCAGCAGCTCGGGCTTGAGGGTGGTCAGGCGCTGGCCCAGCTCCTGCAGTGCATGCAGCTCGCGCTTGACCTGGGATTTGCTCTTCTCTTCGGGGAAGTCGTCGTGGAATTCAGACATGGGGCGCATCCAGTGGATAATGCGCGTCATGATAACAGCAGCCCGTTTGCGCAGCTCGCCAGCCGGGCGCGGGACGGATGAGGGGCGTGGCCAGCGGTCACGACCGGGGAGTCGCCATGAATGCTAGTGAAAAGGTGGGGCCGCAGACGCTGCCGTCCCTGCAGGAAAAGGTCGAACGGATCATCGCCGAGGCGCGCCGTCAGGGCGCCAGCGACTGTGAGGTGTCGGTCAGTGCCGGCCAGGGCCTGAGCACCACGGTGCGCCAGCGCGAGGTGGAAACTGTCGAGTTCAACCACGATCAGGGCTTCGGCATCACCGTGTTTGTCGGCCAGCGCAAGGGCTCGGCCAGTACCTCCGCCGTCGAGGAGGACGCCATTCGGGAAACCGTGGCGGCGGCCCTGGCCATCGCCCGGCATACCTCGGAAGACGAGTGCGCCGGCCTGGCCGCCCCCGAGCTGATGGCCCGTGAGCTGCCCGACCTGGACCTCTACCACCCCTGGGACATCGAGCCGGAAGCGGCCATCGAGCTGGCGCTGCGCTGCGAGGCAGCGGCATTCGACCATGACCCGCGCATCCGCAATGCCGACGGCACCAGCCTGAGCAGCTACCTGGGCTGCCGCGTCTACGGCAACAGCCATGGCTTCGTCGGCGGCTATGCCAGCAGCCGGCACAGTCTGAGCTGCGTGATGATCGCCGAGGACGGCGGCCAGATGCAGCGCGACTACTGGTACGACGCCAGCCGCATCGGCAGCGCGCTGACCGACGGCGCCGTCATCGGCCGGCGCGCCGCCGAACGCGCGGTCAGCCGCCTCG
>NZ_JBOY01000060.1:0-20016 GCF_000647775.1 Pseudomonas sp. RL
TACAAGGAGTTTTCAGCAGCTCTGCGCTGGAAGTGGGGCGCATTATAGGGCGCCATAATCTGCCGTCAACGGTTATTTGTAGTTTTATTACAAAAGTTCATTCGAAGACGCCTAAGGCGCTCTCACAGCATGAGGTTGCTTGCAAAGCGCTCGGCAAGCGCGGGAATGGTCAGGCTGGGATCACACCCGCATTCACCGGAAGGGCAGTTCCATCGACCACATGCGATCCGAGATAGCCAAGCATCTGGCGGTCGCGATCAATGACGCGTGCTCCGGCACTCCCTGGTGATCGATACTCGCCCAAGCACCTATCTATTGCTTGGAAATGCAAACTGCGCCGCTTCGTGACTGGCCCGTTGCGGCCATTTCTGGGTGATCGCCTTGCGCCGTGTATAGAACCGCACGCCATCCGGGCCGTAGGCATGCAGGTCGCCGAACAGCGAACGCTTCCAGCCACCGAAGCTGTGATAGGCCACCGGCACCGGCAGCGGTACGTTCACACCGACCATACCGACCTCCACCTCCTCACAGAACAGCCGGGCCGCCTCGCCGTCGCGGGTAAAGATGCAGGTCCCGTTGCCGTATTCGTGAGCGTTGATCAGCTGTATGGCCTGCTCCAGACTGCCGACCCGCACGATGCACAGTACCGGCCCGAAGATCTCCTCCCGGTAGATGCGCATGTCAGGCATGACACGGTCGAACAGGCAGCCTCCCAGGAAGAAACCCTGCTCATGTCCAACGACCGACACATTCCGCCCATCAAGCACCAGCTCCGCCCCGGCCGCGACACCGTCTTCGATATAGGAAAGCACCTTCTCCCGTTGAGCCGCGGTTACCAAGGGTCCCATGTCCATGCCGCATTCCGTGCCGGCCCCCACCTTCAGCGCTTGAATCTGCGGTACCAGCTTTGCCACCAGCGCATCGGCGACCTGATCGCCGACACATACCACCACCGAGATGGCCATGCAGCGCTCGCCGCACGAGCCGTATGCCGCGCCCATCAGTGCGCTAACCGCATTGTCCAGATCCGCATCGGGCATCAGCACCGCATGGTTCTTCGCCCCACCCAGCGCCTGCACCCGCTTGCCGCGCCGAGTACCCTCCGTATAGATGTGCTCGGCCACCGGCGTCGAGCCGACAAAGCTCAAGGCCTTGATTTCCGGTGCCTCGATCAGCGCATCCACCGCGGCGCGATCCCCGTGCACTACATTGAGGACGCCTTTGGGCAATCCGGCCTGCAGCATGAGCTCGGCCACATACATAGCTGAGCTGGGATCCCGCTCGGAAGGCTTGAGGATGAAGCAGTTGCCGCAGGCGATGGCCAGCGGATACATCCACAGCGGCACCATGGCCGGAAAGTTGAACGGCGTTATGCCCGCCACGATGCCGAGCGGCTGAAAGTCGCTCCAGGCGTCGATGTTCGGCCCCACGTTGCGGCTGTATTCACCCTTGAGCAGCTCCGGCGCGCCACACGCATACTCGACATTCTCGATGCCGCGCTGCACTTCCCCGGCGGCATCCTCGAGAGTCTTGCCATGTTCCTCGCTGATCAGCCGGGCGATCTCGTCGCGGTGCTCGTCGAGCAGTTGCTTGAAACGGAACAGCACCTGGGCCCGTCGGGCAGGGGGCGTATTGCGCCACACCGGAAAGGCCGTCGCGGCAGCCGCAACGGCCTGCTGCACCGTGGCGTGATCAGCCAGCGATACCCGGCGAATTGCCAGTCCGCGTGACGGGTCAAAAACCTCCGCGGTGCGTTCGCCGAGCACCCGTTCGCCGTTGATCAGATGTGCAATGACTGACATGAGCGGCTCCTAATCCAGTCCATTGAGGGTTTCGCCGACCGCGTCGAACAACCGGTCGAGGTCGGTCGGACGGGCATTGAAGGTCGGGCCGAACTGCAGCGTGTCGCCACCAAAGCGCACATAGAAGCCCGCCCGCCACAGGCGCATGCCGGCCTCGAACGGGCGCACGATGGCATCGCCGTCGCGCGCAGCCAGCTGGATCGCCCCGGCCAGGCCGCAGTTGCGGATATCCACCACATGCCGGGCACCCCTTACGCCGTGCAACAACTGTTCAAAGTGGGGCGCCAGCTCGGCAGCCTGCTGGACCAGGTTTTCACCCGCCAGCAGGTCCAGGGTGGCCAGCCCGGCGGCGCAGGACACTGGGTGGGCCGAATAGGTATAGCCATGGGCAAACTCCACGGCGTGCTGCGGCAACACCTGCTCCATGAAGGTCCGGTAGACCTCCTCGCTGGCCACCACCGCGCCCAGCGGCACCGCACCATTGGTGAGCTGCTTGGCAAGGTTCATCAGATCCGGCGTCACGCCGAAGTACTGCGCACCACTGTAGGTGCCCAGGCGGCCGAAGCCGGTGATCACCTCATCGAAGATCAGCAGGATGTCGTGCTGGTCGCAGATCTCGCGCAACCGCTGCAGATAACCGGTGGGCGGCACCAGTACGCCGGCGGAGCCGGACATCGGCTCGACGATCACCGCCGCGATGTTCGAGGCATCGTGCAACTCGATCAGTTTGAGCAACTCGTTGGCCAGTTCCACGCCACCGCTGTCGGCCATGCCCCGGGTGAACGCCAGGTGCGGTTGCAAGGTGTGCGGCAGATGATCGGCTTCCAGTAGCTGGCCGAACATCTTGCGATTGCCACCGATACCGCCCAGCGAGGTGCCGGCGATATTCACACCGTGGTAGCCGCGCGCTCGACCGATCAGCCGCGTCTTGCTCGGCCGTCCCTTCAGCCGCCAGTAGGCGCGCGCCATCTTCACCGCCGTGTCGGCGCACTCGGAACCGGAGTTGGTGAAGAACACATGATTCAACGGGCCGGGCAGGTGGTCGGCGATCCGCTCTGCCAACTGGAATGACAGGGGATGGGCGAACTGAAAGCCCGGCGAATAATCCAGGGTGCCCAGCTGGTGCGCCACTGCGGCCTGGATCTGCGCCCGGCAGTGGCCGGCCCCGCAGGTCCACAGGCCCGACAGACTGTCATAGACCTGCCGACCCTCGCTGTCGGTCAGCCAGCTGCCCGAGGCGCCGACGATCAGGCGCGGGTCTTGCTGGAACTGACGGTTGGCGGTGAACGGCATCCAGTGGGCATCCAGTTTCAACTGGCTGGCTACCGGGGCGGTGACGCTTTGATGGAGATTCATCGCAAGCCTCGCAAAGGACAAGAACCGCCTGAACAGCATGGCGCTTGCCGCCGACATTGCCAGCGACCTAAAGTCCGTTAAATACCGATATTCCGGAGCTCACTTCACTCATGGCTAAACAATGACCACAGTTCGGTCCCTCCCCCTGCCCCAGGTCACCGATTTCGATCTGCGCCTGCTGCGACTGTTTCGCAATGTGGTGGAGAGCGGCGGTTTTTCGGCCGCGGAAAGCGTGCTGGGCATCGGCCGCTCGGCGATCAGCCAGCAGATGGCCGACCTGGAGCAGCGGCTCGGACTGCGCCTGTGTCAGCGCGGCCGTGCCGGCTTCGCCCTGACAGAAGAAGGCCGCGAGGTCTACCAGGCGGCCCTGCGCCTGCTGGGGGCTGTGGAAGGCTTTCGCGACGAGGTCAATGCGCTGCATCGCCAGTTGCGCGGCGAGCTGCACATCGGCCTGCCGGACAACCTCGTGACCCTGCCGCAGATGCGCGTAACCCATGCATTGGCCCGTCTCAAGGCGCGCGGTCCGGACATACACATCCACATCCGCATGATCCCGCCGGCGGAAGTGGAACAGGGGGTGCTGGATGGACGCCTGCAGGTCGGCGTGGTGCCGCAGGCCGGCGCGCTGGCCGGGCTCGACTACCAGCCGTTGTACGCGGAACGCTCCCTGCTCTACTGCGCCGCCGGTCACCCACTGTTCGCCCTGGAGGATACGGCCATCGACGACGCCCTGCTGGAGCGCCAGGAAGCCATCGCCCCGACCTTCCGCCTGCCACCGGATGTGCAGCCCCACTACCGCGCGCTGCGCTGCACCGCCAGCGCCTCGGATCGCGAGGGCATGGCCTTCCTGATCCTCACTGGCTGCTACATCGGCTATCTGCCGGAACACTATGCCCGGCAATGGGTGGAAGCCGGTCGGCTGCGGGCACTCAAGCCCCGGGAACGCTTCCACGATCTGCCGCTGGCGGTGGTCACCCGCAAGGGGCGACGCCCTCAGCTGATTCTCGACGAGTTCCTCGCGGCACTGGCCGCCACCGGGGACACGCCCACATGACCTGGACCCTGAGCGCACCCTGCGATTACCAGGAAGACATCCGCAAGAGCCGCTTTGTCGCCCTGGCCGCGCCAGTCACCGACGCAGCTGCCGCGCAGGCCTTTATCGCGGCCCACAGTGCCGCTGATGCCACTCACAACTGCTGGGCCTGGAAGATCGGTCATCAGTACCGTTTCAACGATGACGGAGAGCCCGGCGGCACCGCCGGGCGACCGATCCTGGCCGCCGTCGAGGGGCAGGATTTCGATCAGGTGGCGGTGCTGGTGACCCGCTGGTATGGCGGCATCCTGCTCGGCACCGGCGGTCTGGCGCGCGCCTATGGCGGCTGCGCTGCGAAGTGCCTGCAGGCGGGCCAGCGCCAACCACTGATCGAGCGCATCGACCTGCGCTGCCGCTGTGAATTCGCCGAGCATGCCCGCGTCCGCCAGCGCCTCATGGATTGCGGCGCGCTGCTCGATGGGGAGGATTTTCTGAGCGAGGGGGTGGAGCTGCGCTTCCGGCTGGCGCCCGACCGGCGGGAAACCCTGCAGCGGCAATTGGCCGACCTGAGTCGCGGCCGCATCCACCTGCAGGAAACATGACCTGAGTCGGGTGCCGCAACGCTGCCCACGCTGCGGCACCCGGCCCGTCAGTGGCCGTGGTGGTGGCCGCCCTGCATGGTGGGCGCCATGTGCCGCACCGGGACTTCCACGGTGAGCTCGCCGGCCTTTTCGAAACGCAGGGTCAGCGGGAACTGCTCGCCGTCCTTCAGTTGGCGGGGCAGTTCGAGCAGCATCACGTGGTAACCGCCCGGCTGAAAGCTCACCTCGGCACCCGCCGGCAGCGGAATCCCGCCGGCCACTTCACGCATCTGCATCACGCCGCCGACGTGGGCGTGCTCGTGCAGTTCGGCCTTCCCCGCGATCGGAGTGGCGGCGCCGACCAGGCGATCGGCACCGGCACCCGTGTTATGCAGCACGAAGTAGGCGGCGGCCGCCGGGGCGGTGGGCGGCATGGCCCGCGACCAGGGCTGCTCGACCCGGATATCCTGAGCCTGCGCCCAGGCGGTGGATAGACAAAGCGCCGCACCCAGCAGCGCGCGTTGAAATTTCAGCATGTGAACACCTTGATCGAATGAAGGAGAGGTAATGACCGGAAGTAAGAGGTCGCGATCAAGGTGCGCGGGGACACGCCAGGGTGTAACGGCGACGTGAACGCCGAACGGCACGCCCCGCCAGCAGGAGAAGCCCGGTTCCCGCCAGCATCGGTCCATCCGCGTTCCAGCCGCCATCGCTCGCCCCGGGGTTCTGACACAGCGGACAGCTCCAGTCACCCAGCGGTTCGGCGTCCTCTGCCGGAGACGCATCGAAGCCCGCGCTGTCACTGGAGCAGAAACCGCCCGCCAAGCCACTCAGTGCCAGTGCGCTGGACTGGCCGTGACGCAAGCCGCACAAATGCAGGCTCAGCAGCACGCTCAGGCACAGCGTCCAAAGCAGCAGGGGATGAGGTCGACGGGTGGCAATCATGCGCGCGACTCTACCAGCCACGGGCGCGACTGCAAGGCCACCCCTGAGCGACGTGATGTCACGGGGCCTCGGCCGACAGCTCGCCCCGGAGCACCCCGGCCAGCTCTTCGAGGATCGCCGGATCGTCGATGGTGGCCGGCGGCGCGTAAGGCTCGCCAGCCGCGATCTTGCGCAGCACCGCACGCAGGATCTTGCCCGAACGCGTCTTCGGCAGCCGGCGCACCACCCGCACCTGCTGGAAACAGGCCAGCGCGCCGAGCTCCTCGCGCACCCTGGCCACCAGTTCGGCCTGCAGAGCAGCCGGATCGATCGCGACCCCTTCCTTGCAGACCACCAGCGCAAGGGGCAGCTGTCCCTTGAGGTCGTCCGCCACACCGATCACCGCGCATTCGGCCACCGCCGGATGACGCGCCACCCGGTCCTCCATCTCCCCGGTGGACAGGCGATGGCCGGCCACGTTGATGACATCATCGGTGCGGCCCATGACGTAGACGAAGCCGTCGGCGTCCAGGTAGCCGCCATCACCAGTCAGGTAATGCCCGGGCACCGCCTGCAGATAGGCCTGCCGGTAGCGCTCAGAATCGTTCCACAGCGTCTGCGCGCACCCCGGCGGCAACGGCAGCGAGACCACGATGGCGCCCTCCTGACCCGCGTCCAGCAGCTCGCCCTCCTCGTTCACCACCAGCACGTGGTAGCCCGGCACTGCCGCGTTGCTGGAGCCAACCTTGCGCCGATAGTCCGCCAGCCCCACGCAGGGCGCGGTCACCGGCCAGCCGGTCTCGGTCTGCCACCAATGGTCGTGCACCGGCCGGGCGGTCTGCTCCTCGAGCCACTGGTGCGTGCTGGAATCCAGCCGCTCGCCGGCCAGGAACAGCGCGCGCAACGAACTCAGGTCGTGGCGCGCGAGCCGTTCGCCAGACGGGTCTTCCTTGCGCACCGCGCGAATGGCGGTCGGAGCACAGGTCAGCGCATTAACCCGGTACTCCTCGATCACCCGCCAGATCGCCCCGGCATCCGGCGTGCGCACCGGCTTGCCTTCGTAGAACACCGTGCTGCAGCCGGCCATCAGCGGGCCATAGACGATCATCGAATGGCCAACCACCCAGCCGATGTCCGACAACCCCCACCAGACGTCGCCCGGCCGCATGCCGTAGACCCGTTCGAAGCAGTAGCGCAGCGCCACCGCGTGGCCGGCGTTGTCGCGCACGATGCCCTTCGGCCGCCCCGTGGTACCCGAGGTGTAGAGGATGTACAGCGGATCGCCGCCGAGCACCGGCACTGGCTCCACAGGCGATGCCTGTGCCACCTGTTGTGCCCAGTCCAGATCGCGCCCCCCGCGCAATTGCGCCGGCGCCTGCGGACGCTGCAGCACCATCACCCGTTGCGGCGGCTGCTCGGCCAGCGCCAGCGCCGTTTCCACCAGCGGCTGGTAGGGAATGACCCGGTCGAACTCGATGCCGCAGGAGGCCGTGAGCAACAGCTTCGGCCGCGCATCGTCGATGCGCACCGCCAATTCCTGAGGCGCGAAGCCGCCGAACACCACCGAATGCACCGCCCCCAGGCGCGCGCAGGCCAGCATGGCCATGGCCGCCTCCGGCACCATGGGCATGTAGATGACCACCCGGTCGCCCTTCTCCACTCCCAGTGCGCGCAACGCGCCGGCCAGCCGGGCGACCTCGTCGCGCAACTGGCGGTAGCTGTACTGACGCTTCACGTCGCTGACCGGCGAATCGTAGAGCAGCGCGGGCTGTTCACCCCGGCCGTTCTCGACATGCCGGTCCAGCGCCAGATAGGCAGTGTTGAGTAGCGCATCGGCAAACCAGCGGTGCGTCCCATCGTCCAGCGCACGCAGGGTTTCGCGCGGCGCCCGGAACCAGTCCAGATCACGGGCCTGCTCGGCCCAGAAGTCGGCGGGCTCCGCCAGTGAACGCCGGTAATCCTGTGGGTAACTCATGGATGTCTGCCTCGCCGCCACGCCCTTGATGGCTTCGAGTATGGTTCGCCACCGGACGCTCGCCAGGCCTGCTTAGGTCGGGATGGGAAAGCGCTATCAGCGAGCTTCTACCTGGCCGCTGTACCAGGCCAGCAGCGCCGCCAGCAGCGCGCAGCCGGCGATCACCAGGGCCATCGGCAGCGCGCTGCCATCATGCAGCACGCCAACCAGCGCACTGGCCAGCGCCGCCACGGCAAACTGCAGACTGCCCATCAAGGCCGAGGCACTGCCCGCCTGGCCGCCCTGGCGCGCCATCGCGCAGGCGGCGGCGTTGGGCAGGATGCAGCCCAGGCAGCCCATGGCGAGGAACAGCGGCAGCATCAGCAGCCAGAGCGGCGCGCGCCAGGCCGCAAACAGCAGCAGCAACAAAGCGCAGAACAGGAACAGAGCGCTCAGCCGGCGCAGCCAGAATCCCGGGCCGCGGAAGCGCATCAGCCAGGCGTTCACCTGGGCGGCGAGGATGAAGCCGGCGGCATTGGCGCCGAACAGCCAGCCGTAGTGCTCGGCGGGCACGCCGTACAGTTCGATGAACACGAACGGCGAGCCGGCCACGTAGGCGAACATGGCGGAGATCGACAGCCCGCCTGTCAGGGCGAAGGTGAGGAACTCGCGGTCACGGAACAGTCCCAGGTAACGGCCCAGGCTACCGCGTAGCGGCAAGCGCTCGGCGCCGGCCGGCAGGGTTTCCGGCAGCCAGCGGTACAGCGCCAGGCCGACCAGCGCACTGAACAGCGTCAGGCTGTAGAAGATCGACTGCCAGCCGAACAGCTGCAGCAATAGACCGCCGGCGAGCGGTGCGAGAATCGGCGCCACCCCCATGACCAGCATCAGCTGCGAGAACACCTTGGCGGCGTCGCGTGGCTCGCAGAGATCGCGCACCACCGCGCGTGACACCACCATGCCGGCGCAACCGCCCAGTGCCTGGGCCAGGCGCGCGGCGATCAGCGCGTCGAGGCTCGGCGCCAGCGCGCAGGCCAGCGACGACAGCACGAACAGCGTCACGCCGAACAGCAGCGGCCCGCGCCGGCCGTAGCGGTCGGCCAGGGGCCCGTAGATCAGCTGGCCGAACGCCAGGCCGATGAAATACACCGCCAGCGACTGCTGCACATGCTCGACGTCGGTGCTGAACGCCTGAGCCAGGGCAGGAAAACTGGGCAGATAGAAATCGATGGCCAGCGGCCCGAAGGCCGACAGGGCACCCAGAATCAGCAGCAGACGAATGGGCATGAGCTACATATTCCTGACTGGAGCGCGCCGCGAGGCTGCGACTCTCTTACATACATTGACGTTTGTAAATCATGAATCGACAATGCCGCCTCCTTTCCTGCTGCCGAGGCCCCGGACCCACCCCATGCGTCGAACCAAAGAAGATGCCGAGAAGACCCGCGCCGCCATTCTGAACGCCGCCGAACAGCTGTTTCTCGAGCGCGGGGTGGCGCACACCAGTCTGGAGCACATTGCCCGGGCCGCCGGGGTCACCCGGGGCGCCGTCTACTGGCACTTCCAGAACAAGGCCGACCTGTTCACCGCCATGCTCAACCAGGTGCGCCTGCCGCCCGAGCAGATCGCCGAGAAACTCAGCGCCGATCCGCAGCTGTCGCTGGGCTCGCTGCGCGACATGTGCGTCGGCGGCCTGCAGATTCTGGTGCAGAACGAGCAGAAGCGACGCATCCTCACCGTGCTCATGCAGCGCTGCGAGTTCACCGACGAGTTGCGTCCGGCCGAGGAACGTCACAACCAGTTCGTCAATCAGTTCATCGCCATCTGCGAGCGTCTGCTGGAGGACTGCGAACGCCTTGGCCAATTGCATCCGGGCATCAACGCCCACCAGGCCTCGCGGGCGGTGCATGGCCTGCTGATCGGCCTGATCGGCGACTGGTTGCGCGACCCGCAGCAGTTCGACCCGGAGACCGATGCCGGCCCCATGTTCGATGCACTGTTCCGCGGACTGATTCGCGAGCGCGCCTGAACGGTGGAACGCTTGACCTTGCCACGAGGTCAAGGTCGAGCATAGGGTCACTCGCAAGGAGGAACCCATGTCCGCCACCCTCGATTTCCCCATCAGCGGCATGACCTGCGCCAGCTGCGCCGGCCGGGTCGAACGCGCCCTGAACAAGCTCACCGGCGTGCGCCACGCCGAAGTCAACCTGGCCAGCGAACGCGCCCGCGTCGAAACCGACGGCGCAACGCTGGACGAGCTGATCGCCGCCGTCGAGCGCGCCGGCTACCAGGTGCCGGCGCGCAGCCTGGAGGTCGCCATCACCGGCATGACCTGTGCCAGCTGCGCCGGGCGCGTCGAACGCGCGCTGGGCAAGGTGCCCGGCGTGCGCGCCGTCAGCGTCAACCTGGCCGGCGAGCGCGCCCATCTGCAACTGGTCGGCGAGGTGCGCGACGCCGCGCTGATCGCCGCCGTCGAGAAGGCCGGCTACCAGGCCAGCCTGGCGGCCCGCGACAGCACCGACGGGGCAGACGCCGAGCGGCGCCTGCGCCGCGAACGGCTGGCGGTGATCCTCGCCCTTTTGCTGGCCGCGCCGCTGGTGATCCCGATGTTCGGCGATCTGCTGGGCCAGCACTGGATGCTGCCGGCCTGGGCGCAGTTCCTGCTCGCCACACCGGTGCAGTTCGTGCTCGGTGCGCGCTTCTACCGGGCCGCCTGGAAGGCCGTGCGCGCCGGCAGCGGCAACATGGACCTGCTGGTGGCCATGGGCACCAGCGCCGGCTACGGCCTGAGCCTCTACCAGTGGTGGGCCGCCCCGGCCGGGCAGATGCCGCACCTGTATTTCGAAGCTTCGGCGGTGGTCATCGCCCTGGTGCTGCTCGGCAAGTACCTGGAAAGCCGCGCCAAGCGCCAGACCAGCGCGGCCATCCGCGCCCTGGAAGCCCTGCGCCCGGAACGCGCCCGGCGCCTGGTGGACGGTCGCGAGGAGGAGGTGCCCCTTGCCCAGTTGCGGGTCGGCGATCTGGTGGTGGTGCGCCCGGGCGAGCGCTTCCCGGTGGACGGCGAAGTGGTCGAGGGCGAAAGCCAGGCCGACGAGGCGCTGATCAGCGGCGAAAGCCTGCCGGTGGCCAAGCAGCCCGGCAGCACGGTCACCGGCGGCGCCATCAATGGTGACGGTCGCCTGCTGGTGCGTACCCAGGCCGTCGGGGCGGAAAGCGTGCTGGCGCGCATCATCCGCCTGGTGGAAGACGCCCAGGCCGCGAAGGCGCCGATCCAGCGCCTGGTCGACCGCGTCAGCGAGGTGTTCGTGCCGGCCGTGCTGGTCATCGCCCTGCTCACCCTGGGCGGCTGGCTGCTGGCCGGCGCCGCGCTGGAAACCGCGCTGATCAACGCCGTGGCGGTGCTGGTCATCGCCTGCCCGTGCGCCCTGGGCCTGGCCACCCCGGCGGCGATCATGACCGGCACCGGCGTGGCGGCCCGCCACGGCATCCTGATCAAGGACGCCGAAGCCCTGGAGCGCGCCCACGCGGTGACGGTGGTGGCCTTCGACAAGACCGGCACCCTGACGTCCGGCCGACCGCGCGTCGTGCACCTGCACGCCGTGGACGGCGACGAAGCCGCGCTGCTGCGCCAGGCCGGCGCCCTGCAGCGTGGCAGCGAACACCCGCTGGCCCGCGCGGTGCTCGACGAGTGCGCCGAGCGCCAACTACAGGTGCCGGAGATCCGCGCCAGCCAGGCCCTCGGCGGACGCGGCATCGCCGGCGAGCTGGACGGCCGGCGCCTGGCCCTGGGCAACCGCCGGATGCTGGAGGAACAGGGCCTGCAGCCGGGCGCCCTGGCCGCGCAGGCCGCCGACTGGGAAGCCGAGGGGCGCACCCTCTCCTGGCTGATCGAAACGGCGCCGCAGGCGCGCGTGCTGGGCCTGTTCGCCTTCGGCGACACGCTCAAGGACGGCGCTGCCGCCGGCGTGGCCGCCCTGCAGCAACGTGGCATCCACACCCACCTGATCAGCGGCGACAACCGCGGCAGCGCCCACAGCGTGGCGAAGCAGCTGGGCATCGAGCAGGTGCACGCCGAAGTGCTGCCGGCTGACAAGGCCGCCGAAGTCGCGCGCCTCAAAGGCCACGGCGCGGTGGTGGCCATGGTCGGCGACGGCATCAACGACGCCCCGGCGCTGGCCGCCGCCGACGTGGGCATCGCCATGGGCGGCGGCACCGATGTGGCCATGCACGCCGCCGCCATCACCCTGATGCGCGGCGACCCGCGCCTGGTGCCGGCGGCCCTGGAGATCAGCCGGCGCACCTACGTGAAGATCCGCCAGAACCTGTTCTGGGCGTTCATCTACAACCTGATCGGTCTGCCGCTGGCAGCGCTGGGCTTCCTCAGCCCGGTGGTGGCCGGCGCGGCCATGGCGCTGTCCAGCGTCAGCGTGGTGAGCAACGCGCTGCTGCTCAAGCGCTGGAAACCCGAGGAGTAAGGCGATGAACATCGGTCAGGCGGCAAAGCACAGCGGGTTGTCGGCGAAGATGATCCGCTACTACGAATCCATCGGCCTGCTGCGCCCGGCCGGGCGCAGCGCCAGCGGCTATCGCACCTACGGCACGGACGACCTGCATCGCCTGGGCTTCATTCGCCGCGCGCGGGATCTGGGCTTTTCGCTGGAGGAAGTGGGCCGCCTGCTGAGCCTCTGGCAGGACCGCCAGCGCGCCAGCGCCGACGTGAAGGCCCTGGCCAGCGCCCATGTGCAGGAACTGAACCGCAAGATCGCCGAGCTCAGCGAGCTGCGCGACACCCTGCAATCCTTGGTGGAGCATTGCCACGGCGATGACCGGCCGGATTGCCCGATTCTCAGCGAGCTGGAATCGGGCCCGTGCTGCTCCACAAAACAGGCGAGCTGATGCTTAGCCGCGCAGCCAGGGCGGCGTAGGTTCTTCCAGGCCGGCCGGCGCGTCAGCCTCGGCCAGCGCCGCCTGGCGCCGGGCCTGATCGGCCAGGGCCGCCTTGATCTCGCGCAGCACGGCATCCAGGTCGGCTTCCTCCTCCGGCTCGGCGAACTCGCCGGTCAGCACGCTCTGCGGGGTCAGCTCACCCTGTTCATAGAGCGCCCACATTTCCTGGGCGTAACGGGTGTGCAGGAGTTCAGGCGCGTATTGGCCGAAATACTCGGCCATGTTGGTGACATCGCGCTCCAGCATGCGGAAGGCGTGGTTGTTGCCGGCGGCATCGACCGCCTGGGGCAGGTCGATGATCACCGGGCCGTCCGGGTCGAGTAGCACGTTGAATTCAGACAGGTCGCCATGCACCAGTCCGGCGCAGAGCATCTTGACGATTTCGCCGATCATCACGCCATGCAGCTCGCGGGCGTCCTCGGCGCTCATGTCGACATCGTTCAGGCGCGGTGCGGCATCGCCCTCGCCGTCGCTGACCAGCTCCATCAGCAGCACGCCATCGACGAAGTCGTAGGGCTTGGGTACGCGCACACCGGCGCTGGCCAGCCGGAACAGGGCGGAGACCTCGGCGTTCTGCCAGGCCTCCTCGCGCTCGCGCCGACCATGCTTCGAGCCCTTGGCCATGGCCCGCGCGTCGCGGCTGTTACGCACCTTGCGGCCTTCCTGGTATTCGGCGGCCTGGCGGAAGCCCCGCTTGTTGGCCTCCTTGTAGACCTTGGCGCAGCGCAGCTCGTCGCCACAGCGCACCACGTACACGGCGGCTTCCTTACCGCTCATCAACGGGCGCAGGACCTCGTCGATCAGGCCATCTTCCAGCAGGGGTTCGAGACGTTTCGGGGCTTTCATGCGCAGGCGGCGGGCTCGGTGAAAAGATGGGCCGACTTATACGGCATTGCGGGAGGCTGCGGCTATTCGCAGCCTCCCGGCGGTGGCACACAGGTTCGTCAGGACAGACTCAGCTGGCCTGGGACTGCAGGTAGTTCTGCAGGCCGATGCGGTCGATCAGCCGCAGTTGCTGCTCCAGCCAGTAGGCGTGGTCTTCCTCAGTGTCGTGCAGCTGCGCCACCAGCAGGTCGCGGCTGACGTAGTCGCCCGCCTGCTCGCACAGTTCGATGCCCTTGGCCAACGCGGCGCGCACCTTGTATTCCAGCGCCAGGTCGCTACGCAGCATGGCCGGCACGTCGGCGCCGGGGTGGATGGCTTCCGGTGTCATATCCGGGCTGCCTTCCAGGAACAGGATGCGCTGCAGCAACACGTCGGCGTGCTGGGTCTCCTCTTCCATTTCGTGATTGATGCGCTCGTACAGTTTGGTGAAGCCCCAGTCGGCGTACATGCGCGAATGCAGGAAATACTGATCACGCGCGGCCAGCTCGCCCTTGAGCAGGACTTTCAGGTAATCGACGACGTTCGCTTGGCCTTGCATGGTTCAACTCCTCGGGCGTCCACGGCTCTGACTATCCCGGCAAGCTTCGGCTTGTGCCGCCCCCAGGTCAAGCCGCGCTTACCCACAAAGCCTGGGGATAACCCCGTGGAGAAGCTGTCCACCGTACCCGTGCAGCCCGTAGGCTGCGGGGGCCGCCAGCAAATCGTGCACTTATTGCCCAAGTGCTTGTTGGACAAGGGAAAATCACAACGCCGGATTGGCTCGGAGCAGCCGACCTTACCCACAAAGCCTGGGGATAACTCCGTGGAGAAGCTGTCGACCAGGGCGGTGCGGGCCCGTGCTGGCGGGCCCTTGCCTCAGATTGTGCAGGTTTTCGCCAAGTCAGCTTTCCAGGATGGCGACCACCCCCTGACCGCCAGCGGCGCAGATCGAGATCAGCCCGCGCTTGCCGGGGCCGGCCTGGTGCAGCAGTTTGGCCAGGTTGGCGACGATACGCCCACCGGTAGCGGCGAACGGGTGACCCGCGGCCAGCGAGCTGCCCTTCACGTTGAGCTTGCTGCGGTCGATCGCGCCCAGCGGCGCGTCCAGCCCCAGGCGCGTCCTGCAGTACTCGGTATCCTCCCAGGCCTTGAGAGTACACAGCACCTGGGCGGCGAAGGCTTCGTGGATCTCGTAGAAGTCGAAGTCCTGCAGGCGCAGGCCATGGCGGGCCAGCAGGCGGGGTACGGCATACACCGGCGCCATCAGCAGTCCTTCGGCACCCTGCACGAAATCCACCGCTGCCGCCTCGCCGTCACAGAACCAGGCAAGGATCGGCAGGCCGTGCGCCTTGGCCCATTCCTCGCTGGCCAGCAGCACCACCGAGGCGCCATCGGTCAGCGGGGTGGAGTTGGCAGCCGTCAGGGTGCCCCGCCCGCCCTTGTCAAACACCGGCCGCAGGGTGGCCAGCTTGTCCAGGTCGATGTCCGGGCGCAGGTTCTGGTCGCGGCTCAGGCTGGCGAACGGCGTGAGCAGATCGGTGTGCCAGCCCTCGTCATAGGCGGCGGCCAACTTGCGGTGGCTGTCATAGGCCAGGCGGTCCTGCGCGTCGCGGGGTATTTCCCAGTGCTGGGCCATGCGCTCGCAGTGCTCGCCCATCGACAGCCCGGTGCGCGGCTCGCCGTTGCGCGGGATATGCGGCGCCAGGTGGCGCGGGCGCACCTTGAGCAGGCTTTTCACCTTGTCGCCGGTGGACTTGCCGCGATTGGCCTCCAGCAGGATGCGCCGCAGGCCCTCGTTGACACCGATCGGCGCGTCCGAGGTGGTGTCCACACCGCCGGCGATGCCGCAATCGATCTGCCCGAGAGCGATCTTGTTGGCCACCAGGATGGCCGCTTCCAGGCCGGTGCCGCAGGCCTGCTGGATATCGTAGGCCGGGGTCTGCGGCGACAGGCGTGAGCCGAGCACGCATTCGCGGGTCAGGTTGAAGTCCCGCGAGTGCTTGAGCACTGCGCCGGCGACCACCTCGCCGAGGCGTTCGCCATGCAGGTTGAAGCGCTCGATCAGGCCTTCCAGGGCGGCGGTGAGCATCTCCTGGTTGCTGGCGGTGGCGTAGACGGTGTTGGAGCGGGCGAACGGGATGCGGTTGCCGCCAACGATGGCGACCCGGCGCAGCTGGGCCATGAACGGACTCCTGGAGAAGGTGAAAGGCGGCTGTAGGCTAGCGGCCCGGACAGACGTCGCATTGGCCGCCTCGCCGGCTGACCGGTCAGTCCGGTCAATGCGGGCTGCGCGCCAGCCGGTAGAGTGCACGCCATTCTGCCTTCTACCGGAGTCTTTCCCATGTCCGACCGCTACCTGGAATTCGCCAACTCCACCCTCGGCCGCCGCCTGGTCGGTGCTGTCGGCCTGCCGCGCCCGATCCGTCTGGAGCGCTGGGCCAGTGGTCGTTCGCGGCCGGTGGACGGGGCGATCCTGCTCGGCGGCGGCTTGCTCGCCAGCACGCTGGCCGGCAGCCTCAAGCGCCTGAGCAGCGAGCTTTACGCCGACCGCGATGGCCTCGGCGAGCTGCCGCGCTGGCCGGGCGCGAGCCCGCTCAAGGCACTGGTGTTCGATGCCAGCGACCTGGACAGCCCGGAGCGCCTGGGCGAGCTGCGCCGCTTCTTCCAGCCCGCGCTGGCCCAGCTCGACAGCTGCCCGCACATCCTCGTGCTGGGCCGCGCCCCGGAAAGCCTCAAGGACCCGTTCGCCGCCAGCGCCCAGCGCAGCCTGGAAGGCTTCACCCGCTCACTGGGCAAGGAAGTGCGCCGGGGCGGCACCGTGCAGTTGCTATACGTCGCCGAGGGTGCCGAGGATCAGTTGGAAGGCGCGCTGCGCTTCTTCCTCTCACCGAAGAGCGCCTACGTGTCCGGTCAGGTGGTCCGCCTGCAGGCCAATCGCGCCCAGGTAAAGGACTGGAGCCGCCCGCTGGCCGGCAAGCGCGCGCTGGTCACCGGCGCCTCGCGCGGCATCGGCGCGGCCATCGCCGAAACCCTGGCCCGTGACGGCGCCGACCTGCTGCTGCTCGACGTGCCGCAGGCCGGCACCGCGCTGGAGGCCCTGGCCGCGCGCCTGGGCGGGCGCTCCCTGGCGCTGGATATCTGTGCCGAGGACGCCGCGCAGCGCCTGACCGAAGCGCTGCCGGATGGTGTGGATATCGTGGTGCACAACGCCGGCATCACGCGCGACAAGACCCTGGCGAAGATGAGCGAGGAACAATGGGATGCGGTGATCGCCGTCAACCTGCGCGCACCGCAGCGGCTGACCCAGGCGCTGCTGGACGCCGGGACCCTGCATGACGACGGTCGCGTGGTGCTGATCGCCTCGATCAGCGGCATCGCCGGCAACCTCGGGCAGACCAACTACGCGGTGAGCAAAGCCGGGCTGATCGGCCTGGCACAGGCCTGGGCGCCGCTGCTGGCGCCGCGCGGCATCACCCTCAACGCGGTGGCGCCCGGCTTCATCGAAACCCAGATGACCGCCGCCATTCCGCTGACCATCCGCGAGGCCGGCCGACGCATGAACGCCCTCAACCAGGGGGGCCTGCCACAGGACGTGGCCGAGGCGGTCGCCTGGCTGGCCCAGCCGAGCAGCGGCGCGGTCACCGGCCAGGTATTGCGGGTCTGCGGGCAGAGCCTGCTGGGCGCCTGAGCGAACCTGCACGGCGTGGCGCTGCGCTCGGCTGACTTTCGAGATCAGGACACCCGGGCGGCGGCCTTGCCGCGACGGCGGAACTCCACCGGGGTTTCGCCGACCCAGCGCTTGAAGGCGCGGTAGAAGGTGCTCGGCTCGGAGAAGCCAGTGCGTTCGACGATCACCTCGATACGCTCGTCGGTCTTGAGGAGCAGCTCCTTGGCCAGCCGGCAGCGGTAGTCGGTGACCAGGTCATTGAAGCGCACCCCCGCCAGCGACAGGCGCTCACGCAAGCGCCGCGTCGGCATCTGCAGGCGCGTCGCCACCTGTTCAAGGGTCGGCCCGCCGTCCAGCAGCAGCTCGCCGATCAGTTCACGCACCTGGCGCACCAGGTCCAGACGCTCGACTTCGTGCAACTGGCGACGCGCCAGCGACTCGTGCATGCGCAGCAGATCCGGTGCGGCATGCCGCGAAGGACGTTCCAGCACCGCGGCGTCGAACACCAGTGCATAGCGCGACGCGCCCAGACGGGCCGGGCAGCCATACACCTCGGCATACCGTTCGGCGGGAGCGCCCTGCCCATGCATGAACTGCACCTCCAGCGGTCGGAACTGGCCGTCGGTCAGCGCCGAGAACAGACGGATCGCCGCCCCCGCCAGCATTTCCGGGAAGTGACGGGAGACGTCGGGCGTCCCCCCCATCACCAACACGGCCTGGCCGTCAGCAGCTTCCAGGCCGGCGGACAGGGTGTCGGAAAGCAGCCGTGCATAACGCAGCGCATGGCGCAGGCCATCGCCAAAGGTGGGACTGGAGAGAAACAGATATTCGAGCAGCAGGCCGTGATAGGGCGCCAGGTGCGCCACCAGATGCAGGCCCACATGCTCTTCGCCACAGGCTTCCGCGCAGGCCTGCCAGAAGGGTGCCTGGGCACTGTGGGGAAACCGCCCCTGTGGCAGGCCTTGCGCGGGCAGACCCAACTGGGCCAGAACCGGAGCCGGATCGACACCACTGGCACGCAGGGCCTCGATCACCGGGCGCAGCAGCGCCGCGTCATCGGTCAGATCTCGCATCGTCATTTTTGGTTTTTCTTGTGAGGCGTGACGCCCGCATCTTAGACAGCTTTTTGCCAGCTGCTCAAGGCGACGGCACTGCGGAATGGCTGCTGCGTCACCGTTGCGCGACAGCCTGGCCAATGCCACCACCGGCAAAGCCCGGGAACCTGTGCGGTCATCGGATTCAAGGAGAGCCCCGATGCTGACCGACTGGCAAGAATTGCCCCGTGCCCCCGCCCTGCCCGGGCTGTTCGCTCGCGCCGCCCTGCGCCGGGGCAACCGGGGCCGCACGCTGCCCGGGCTTGGCCTGGCCTGTAGCCTGAGCGTGGACCCCGACAACCTGGCCCGCTACCGCACGCTGTGCGGTTTCGCCGACGACGGCCGTCTGCCGCCCACCTACCCGCATATCCTGGCCTTCGCCCTGCAGATGAGGCTGCTGACCGCCAGGGATTTTCCGTTCCCGCTGCTCGGCCTGGTCCATCTGGAAAACCGCATCCGTGTGCTGCGCACCCTCGGCGGACTGGGCCCGTTCCGCGTCAGTGTCCACACCGAGCGGCTGCTGCCCCACGAGAAGGGCGTCACCTTCAGCATCATTACCCGCCTGGAAGACCAGCTCGGCCTGCTCTGGGAAGGCGACAGCCGCATCCTCTATCGCGGTCTGCGCCTGGACGGCACACCGCAACCTCGGGTCGAGCCGCAGCCCCTGCCTCTGGAGGAGATCGCCCATTGGCGGGCACCGGCAGACATCGGCCGGCGCTACGCGCGCGTCGCAGGCGATTTCAATCCGATCCACCTCGCCGCGCCGACCGCCCGGCTGTTCGGCTTCCCCCGAGCCATCGCCCACGGCCTGTGGAACAAGGGCCGCGCGTTGGCTGCCCTGGGCGAACGCTTGCCGGACAGCGGTTACGAGGTGGAGGTGCGCTTCCAGAAGCCGGTGCTGCTACCGGCCGAGGTGCGCCTTCTGGCCAGCACCCCGGCACCGGAGGGCCAGTTCGCACTGCGTGGCCGTGATGACCTGCCGCATATGAGCGGCGCCTGGCGGCCCATCGAAACGCCAAGGTAAGGTGGGCCGGACCGTGCCTTCCTATCCGCGGCGAGCAACCCGCAAGCAGCGTGCCCACCGCCTGGCGGCCAGATGAAGCGTTGTCCGCCCTACGAAACCCAGCCAGGCACTGGCCCTGTAGGGCCGGCTTTACGCCAGCCAGGGGATCCAGAACCCGAACCACCGCATCTCCGGCCGGGATAAACCCGGCTCCACCAACAGCCTACGGCGCTCCGCGGCGCCGGGCTTATCCCCGCCGGCATCTTCCGGGATAATCCCCGGCTCGCACTCCGGAGCCGCCATGAACCTCGACGCCCTCACCGCCCGCCTGCACGCCATCCGCGACGCCAACGACTGGCGGCGCTTCCACAGTCCGAAGAACCTGAGCATGGCCGCCAGCGTGGAAATGGCCGAGCTGGTGGAGATCTTCCAGTGGCTGGGCGAGGACGAGTCGCGCCACCTGTCGCCACAGCAACTGGAACATGCCGGCCAGGAAATCGGCGACGTGGTGCTCTACCTGCTGTTGCTGTGCGCCGAGCTCGGCCTGGACATGGACCAGGTGGTGCGCGCCAAGCTGGCCGATACCGAACGGCGTTACGGAAAATGAGCGACCGCCACTTCGACGAACTGGCGACGCGCTTCGCCGAGAAGATCTATGGCGGCGCCAAGGGCGCCATCCGCCTCGCCGTGCTGCAGGCCGATCTGGCCGAGGTGCTGCCGTCCCGCCCGCTGCGCGTGCTCGACGTCGGCGCCGGGCTCGGCCACATGAGCCTGTGGCTGGCCGGCCAGGG
>NZ_JBOY01000061.1:0-4061 GCF_000647775.1 Pseudomonas sp. RL
CGAAGCCCCACTGCAGCAGCAGACACAAGCCCAGCGCGGCAGCTGGCAGGCGCCAGCGCCGCCAGTCGCCCGCCGGCTCGCGCACCGCGAACTCGCCCTGGGCCAGGTTGCAGCCGGCGGCGCAGCGGGTCAGCCAGCGATGCGGACTGGCCTCGCCCGCCGGGGGTGCACTGCTCGTCGGTAGCGGATCAGGCAGCAGCGTCTGCAGCACCGGCAGGTCCGCATCCTCCACGGCCAGCCGCACCGGCAGGTCGCCGCCCAGCAGCCAACGGTCGCCGAGCCGGCACAGCTGCGGACCGTCCACGGGCAGCAGATCGGCATCGACGCGGATTTCCCGGGGCGGATGTGCGGCGCAGGCCTGCAACCAGTCACGCAGCCAGTCACGGCGCAGCGCGAAGACCCGATGGCGACCATCCGCGAGGCGTTCCCCCACCGCCAGGTGGAAGGCTTCCACCTCCTCGGCCAGCCACTCCTCGACGGCGAACGGCAAGGCTTTGCGCAGCCAGCGCGGTTTCAGCGTAGGCAGGCTTACTGCACAGACCGTCACCGCTTCGACCGGCAACACCAGGCACCAGGGCTCCGTCAGCTCGTCCAGCGCCGTGGCGAACGCCACGGCGCCCTCCCCGTCGCCGGAGACCCTGCGCACGGCCAGATCGGCATCCACGCCCTGTGCCGCCTCCGGCGGCAGGAACAGCCAGGTTTCAAGCATCGTCGTCCCGCTCCTTGTGCATTCCCGCCTGGCCCAGATCGCGCGACAGCACCGTCAGGCCGCCATCGGCATCGCGCCGCAACAGGCTGACCAGCACCTGGCGGCGCCCGGCCAATTCCACCTCGCCGATCACCCGGAAATACCGGCTGCCCACCGCCAGCGGCTGGCCTGTCACGGTCTGTCCGGCGGCGCCCAGTTGGGCGATGAAACTTTCCACGCTGGCGAAGCCCTGCCCCTCGCGGGCAACGATCAATCCCTGGGCCAGCTGCGGCGACAGCCCCTCGGCCAGGCTGGCCAGTACCAGCGGCCCGGCACTGTTCAGGTTCAACCGGGCATCCAGCGGCAGCGCCGTGACGTGGGGCAGCAAGCGCCGGTAATCCACCTCGGCCATGTCCAGCAACAGACGCAGCTCGGAAGGCTCCGCCAGTATCCGGTTGGCCGCCCGGTACGCCGGCTGCAGCAGCAGGTAGTCGTTGTCCTCGGCGCCGCCGGGGCTGACCTGCTCATCCTCGTCGAGCCAGTCGCGCAGGCGCTCGGCATAGGGCGGGTCGATATCCAGCAGCCGCAGCAGCCGCTGGAACTGGGCAAAGGCCTGCAGCCCGGCGTTGTCCGGCAATGCCAGGGCATTGAGATTGAAGCGCCCGGTGGCGTCCTCGAGGCGCAGCTGCAGCGTGCCGCCTTCATCGAAGGGAAAGGGTTTCAGGGGCTGCGCCCAGGGCTCGGCGGGATGGTCGAGCGGCTGGCGCGCGTCACCCCGGCGCAGATCCTCGCGCAGGATCGCCTTGGCCAGCAGCTCGCCGCCCAGCGCGTAGTGCCAGGCCTGGTTGTGCACCAGCAGATTGCCGCTGCTGCGAATCGCCAGTTGCTGGCGGGCGATCAGCCCGGCACCCACCACGGTGACCAGCGCCACCACCAGCAGCACGGTGATCAGGGCCACGCCGCGCTGCCCGTTCATGCGCCCGCCTCGCTGCCCGCATCCGTGTCGGGCAGCCGGAACAGCCGGCGCAGCACGCCGTAATGCCGATGCTCCAGGCGCAGCTCCACGGCGCGCGGCAGCGAGCCAAGGCTCTGCTCGTCGACGCCACCAGGCCAGCTGTCCTGCCAGTTGCCGTCCTGGTCGAGGTAGCGCACCTGCCAGCCGCTCACGCCGTCGAGCACCTGCTGCACCTGCGGCTGGCTGTCCTGGGCCTGGTCGAGCACTGGCCAGTAGCGGCGCTCCCAGTAGCCATCGCGGACTTCCCAGCGCACCCGTTGCAGACGCGAGCGCGGACTGTCGGTGGGGTTGCGCCAGCCGGTGCGGGTGAACTCCAGCGTCTGCCGTTCGCGTCCCTCGCCGAGCAGCGCGGCCAGGCTGTCGCCGTAGGGCGCGCGCACCGGCCGCGCCAGCACCTGGCGCAGATCGCGTTCGAAGGCGGCCATGCCCCGGGTCAATTCGCGCAGGCGCTGCTCCTGTTGGCGGGTTGCCTCGTCGACGCGCAGCACGCTGTCCAGCAGCCGGTAGGTGCCCACCCCGAGCAGGGCGAACAGGGCGATGGCGATCAGCAGCTCCAGCAGGGTGAAGCCGCGTGCAGCCCTCATGGCGCAACCTCCAGGAATCCGCTCAGCGCCAGCAGTGCCTGTTCGCGTTCAAGGCTTTCGCCGCCCCGGGCGACCCACAGTTCCACCCGGCGCAGGGCCGGATGCGCCGTCGAATCGATGCGCGCCTGCCATTGCCAGGGGCGCCCGGCGTAGTCCAGCCGGCCCTGACGATTGCCCTCGCCCGGCGGCGGCTCTTCCAGCTGCAGCTCGATCAGCTGGTTGTCGGCGATCCACAGCGCCAGGGTCTTGTCCTCCAGGCGCGCGGCGGTCTGCAGGCTGCGCGCGCTGGCAGTGAGGATGCTGGCGGCGACCAGGGCGAAGATCGCCAGGGCGACCAGCACCTCCAGCAGGGTGAAGCCACGCGCCGATTTCATCCGCCCGCTCCGAGGGTCTGCACGCGGGGCAGACGAAAGCCGTCGCTGCTCAACTCCAGGCGCAGGCCAGCGGCGCGCCGCTCGGCCAGTTCCAGCCGAAACGGGCTGATCTCGCCGCTGGAGAGAATCAGCACCTGCGGGGCGGCAGCCGCCGGTCCCTTCGCACCGGCGACCCGCAGCGGCCGGCCCTCGATTTCCAGGCTGGCCTGCACGCCATGCGGCAACCGCTGCGCGGGCCGGTCTTCCCAGGGCGCCCAGCGGTCGCCGTCGTACGCCAGCACCTGCCACTGATCCGCGTCGATGCGCAGGCCGTACTCGCGGTTCTCCAGCACCGCTTCCTCGGCCAGCACGCCGATCAGCCCGGCCAGCCGCTCGGCCTCGCCACGCAGCTCGCGGGCCGGGCCGGCGAAGCCGCCACCGAGCACCGCCAGGCCGACCAGGCTGCCGATCAGCACCAGCACCACCAGCAGCTCGACCAGGGTGAAGCCCCGGCTGGCAGGTTGCGGGCGCATCAGATGTCCCAGTTGCCGATGTCGGCGTTCAGCTCGGCGCCGTCCTGCCGGCCATCGGCGCCCAGCGAATAGAGATCGAAGGCGCCCTTGCTGCCCGGCGCCAGGTACTGGTACGGATTGCCCCAGGGGTCCACCGGCAGGCGCTTGAGGTAGCCGTCGGGGTTCCAGTTGCGCGCCGTCGGGTTGCCGGAGGGCTTGCGCACCAGCGCCTCCAGGCCCTGCTGGGTGCTCGGGTAGCTGTAGTTGTCCAGCTTGTACATGTCGAGGGCGGCGGAAATGGCCTTGATGTCATTCTTCGCCACGGTGACCTTGGCCTGGTCCGGACGGCTCATGATCTGCGGCACCACCAGGGCGGCGAGGATGCCGAGGATGACCACCACCACCATGATCTCGATCAGCGTGAAGCCGTGCTGCGTGCGTCGTTGCATGGATTAGCCCACCAGTTGGTTGAGGGAAAGGATCGGCATCAGGATCGCCAGCACGATGACCAGCACCGTGGCGCCCATGAACACCAGCATGAAGGGTTCGAACAGGCCGACCAGCAGCGCCACCCGGGCGGCCAGGTCGCTTTCCTGGGTGGTGGCGGTGCGCGCCAGCATCTGATCGAGTTCGCCGGAGCGTTCGCCGCTTGCGATCATGTGCAGCATCATCGGCGGGAACTGGCGGGTGGCCTCCAGGGCGCGGGTCAGGCTGCCGCCCTCGCGCACCTTGCGCGCCGCCTCGCGTACCTCGCCGCGAATCAGCCGGTTGCCGATCACCTGGCCGGCGATGTCTAGCGCCTCCACCAGCGGCACACCGCTGCGGGTGAGGATCGCCAGGGTCGAGGCGAAGCGCGCACATTCGGCGGTGCGCAGCAACCCGCCGATCAGCGGCAGGCGCAACAGCAGG